>CAMAMZ010000001.1 GCA_945837185.1 uncultured Bacteroidales bacterium
TGAAACAACGCTTATTTCCGTATCTTGTACCTTAATTTTTGCCATAATTCAAATTTTAATTACCTCGAATTCGGAGTATTTAAATATGTTGTTATGTTTTATGCTATATACATCCATTAGCTCCAGAAACTCGTATAACCCGAATTGAGTCTGTCCTTCATTTCCTTCAACTTGGCAATCGAAACGGATTCAACAGGATTCTCCTCACCAGATTTATCTAAATCTTATCTGGAAATTCAGGTCCATATAATACTTTCCTGCTTTCTCTCTGAAAAGTAAGTAGTATTGTCATTCCTTGTGAGCTTCTTCCATCAGTTGGCGGAGACGGTTCACCACGTCGGGATGTTGCGCTGCCACGTCGTGTTCCTCCCGTATGTCTTCTTCCAGGTTGTAGAGTTGCAGCTTTGTGTTGCCTTTCTGTATGTTGGTGATGATGCCTTTCCACTTGCCCATGCGAATGGCCTTGTTGCCAATCTCGGTGTCGGGATATTCCCAATACAGGTAGGGGTGCTGCTTCTGTCGCCCTTCCTTGCCCAACAAAGTAGGCAGGAAACTGATGCCATCGGTAGGTGGACAAGGCACACCGGCTACTTCGGCCAAGGTGGGCATGACATCTTGAAAGGCACTGATATGGTCGCTTTCCGTGCCCGGAGCAATATGTCCGTGCCATGTGGCAATGGTGGGAACACGTATACCTCCCTCATGCAGGAAACACTTACCCCAGCCATACGTGGCCTTAAAGGGACCTCCGCTATTGAACCAAGGCGAATCGGTTCCACCGTTGAAGGTAGGTCCGTTGTCGGAAGTGAAGATGATGAGCGTGTTGTCGTAGCGCTTTTCTCTTTTCAACTTTTCCACCAAGCGACCCACTTGTTCATCGAAATAGCTCACCATGGCAGCGTATGTGGCATGCGGATAGCGACAAGGGTGGAAGCCTGCATTACCGATGTAAGGCTCTTCGTCGCCAAACTTCTCGACATAGTGCTTAACCCAGCGTTCCGGAGCCTGCAGAGACAGGTGTGGCAAAGGGGTTGTCCACATCAGGAAGAAAGGTTGTGCGCGAGCCGTGTCGACAAACTGCATAAGTTCGTTAAAAATCAAATCGTTGGCATATTCCTTCTGGGTGTAGGGCGCATAATAGTTGGGGTCGCGTGGGTTTCCTTCCTTCGGTACTCCCGCATGTGGGTTGGTTACCTTGTTCGACAAGTAAACCCGTTCCTCGTTCTTGTAGAGGAAAGGAGGGTAATAGGTGTGTGCCTGACGCTGGCAGTTATAGCCATAAAAGCAATCGAAACCTTGCTTGTTGGGCGTTCCTTCAGAACCGGGGTAACCCAAGCCCCATTTCCCGAAGCATCCGGTGGTATAGCCTGCTTGTTGCAACATGCGGCCGAGGGTCATGGTGTTGGCACGCAGGGGGAACTGTCCTTCCAGTTCCTTGTGCACAAACATGGAGTCGTAGTTGTGTATAGGGCCACGTTTAGCAAGTTCGTTGTTGACACGTATTTGCGTGTGGCCAGAGTGAAGCCCCGTCATCAGAACACAACGCGAGGGCGCCGATACAGGTGCACCGGCATAGTGTTGTGTCAGTTTGATACCTTCCCGACATAGCTGGTCGATGTGGGGCGTTTCAATCTTCTCCTGTCCGAAGCACCCTAAATCGCCATAGCCCAAATCATCCATGATAATATAAATAATGTTGGGGCGTGTGGGTGCCTTCTGTCCTTGTAGCGTACAGCCGCACAAGGTGGAGAGTAGGATGCAAAGGTTTCGTTGCTTCGTCATTGCCATATATTCTTAAACTTGTCAGCGTTTCTTGCGCGGTTTCCGCCTTGCCCATCCCTCTTCGGAAAAGTCGGGCTCCTCGCCTCTCAACTTGAAAGGCGCATTGCTAATCAGTTCACGCCAATCTTCTTTTGAGGCCTGTTGCTTTCGGTTGTTACGAACTTTGCCACCGGTAGGATTCCCCTGTCGGGATTTCGATGCCGCCTTCCCCTCCTGTGCCTTGCGGCCATGACCAGCCTCATCGGCATCGTTGCAACGCACCTCTCTTCCTTTGTAGAAGGTGCCGTTGAGAGCCCGCATCACTTTGGGGGCATCATCTTGCGGCACTTCTATATAGCAGAACTTCTCGAGGAGGTCTATGTGCCCAACCTCCTGCCGCCCTTTGATATGGCGGTTGAGATACTGCATGATTTCTCCCGGGTAGAATCCGTCAGCCTTGCCAATATTGATGAAGAGGCGCTGGAAGCCAGCCTCTGTCTCGTGCTTGCGACGACCGTTCGACACCTTCCCTTTTGTGCCTTTCCCCTCAGGCGTGCGCTTGGAAGAGGGTTTCTCTATCTCCGGAGCATTCTTATAGTAGTTCAGGAAGCGACCAAAAGTAATGGTCACCATCTTCTTCAAGATGTCTTCCTTGTCGATATATTCAAACTGGCGGTTTATCTCTGTCATGTAAGGCCCAATCTGCTCGTCGTCGACATCAGTCTTCATGATGTCGTCCATCACCTTATAGAGCTGTTTCTTGCAGATTTCCTCGGCCGAAGGCAGTGTGCCGTCGATGAATTTCTTGCCAATCTCGCGTTCAATGTTGCGCACCTTCGTCTTCTCCCGTGTATGGATGATGGAGATAGAGGTGCCCTTCTTGCCAGCCCGTCCTGTGCGTCCGCTGCGATGTGTATAGTTCTCGATATCGTCGGGCAGGCCGTAGTTGATGACGTGTGTAAGGTCGTCGACGTCCAGACCTCGGGCTGCCACATCGGTAGCCACTAAGAGTTGGACCGTGTGTTGGCGGAACTTCTGCATGGTGAGGTCGCGTTGCTGTTGCGACAAGTCGCCGTGCAGTGCCTCCGCATTGTAGCCGTCTTTGATGAGCTTGTCGGCAATTTCCTGCGTCTCTATCTTGGTGCGGCAGAAGATGATGGCAAAGATACGCGGGTGATAGTCGACGACACGTTTCAGCGCCAGGTATTTGTCTTTAGAGTGCACCATATAATAGATGTGGTTCACGTTTTCAGCCCCCTCATTGCGGCTTCCCACAACAATCTCCTTATAATCGTGTAGGTAGCTCTTGGCAATCTTCTCTATCTCCCGGCTCATAGTTGCCGAGAAAAGCAAGGTGTTACGGTCGGCAGGCACTCCCTCAAAAATCGCATTGATACTCTCTGAGAAACCCATGTTGAGCATCTCGTCGGCTTCATCGAGCACCACGTTGTTCACCTGGTCAAGACGAGCCACTCCACGATTCATCAAGTCGATGAGGCGTCCTGGTGTAGCCACAATGATTTGTACACCTTTCTTCAGCACGCGTATCTGTGCCTCAATGGAAGAGCCGCCATACACAGGGGCTATATGGATGCCCTGCATATAGTGTGCAAAGTCGTTGAGGTCGTCGGCTATCTGCAGGCATAGTTCTCGTGTGGGACTGAGAATAAGCGCCTGTGTTGCCTTGTTATCGGGATTAATTTTCTGTAGCAGGGGAATGCCAAAGGCCGCTGTCTTTCCGGTGCCGGTTTGTGCCAAGGCTATCACGTCGTTGCCATGGCCCAGCAGAAAAGGTATCACTTCTTCCTGTACGGGCATGGGATGCTCGAACCCCAGTTCGCTGATGGCGCGGCGAATATCTTCGCTGACGCCCAATTCTTCAAATGTCTTCAATGTATCTTTGTTTAATAATGGGAATAGGATAGCCTTGTCATACCCACAATCAGTTGCCGGAGATGCCTTTCTTTGCTATCGGTCACAAAGTTACTTATTATTTGTGAGGCACACAATGAAAAGGGTCAGTTTTTTGCCTATTCTTTTTGTTGGAAGCCAATAATTCCGTAACTTTGCATACAGAATATTCTCTTATATAAATATACGTATAATCTTATGGGAAAGAAAGCTTTATTGATGATTCTCGATGGATGGGGAATCGGAAAACATGGTGCAGGTGACGTCATCTATAACACTCCGACGCCTTATTTGGATTATCTGACAGCGGTGTCGGCACATGCCGAGCTGCAAGCATCAGGTGAGGATGTTGGTTTGCCCGACGGTCAGATGGGTAACTCTGAGGTGGGGCATTTGAATATTGGTGCCGGTCGCATTGTGTACCAAGACCTCGTGAAGATTAACCGTGCTTGCAAGGATGGCTCTATCATGCAGAATCCGGGCATTGTGGCAGCCTGCACTTATGCCAAGGAGAACGGCAAGAAACTGCACCTGATGGGCTTGACCTCTGATGGTGGTGTGCACTCTTCGCTCGACCATCTGTTCAAACTGATTGAGGTGGCAAAAGAATATGGCCTTGACAAGACCTTTGTGCATTGCTTTATGGACGGACGTGATACCGACCCCAAGAGTGGTGTGGGCTTCATCAGTCAGCTCACTGAAGTGTGTGCTGCCAACGGTGCTGCCATAGCAAGTATCGTAGGACGTTTTTATGCCATGGATCGTGACAAGCGTTGGAATCGTGTGAAGGAAGCATACGACCTGCTCGTTGAGGGCAAGGGCAAGGCTGCCGACGATATGGTGAAAGCCATGGAGGAAAGTTATGCCGAGGGTGTGACCGACGAGTTTATAAAGCCTATACACAACGCTACGGTTGATGGTACTATAGGGGAGGGCGATGTAGTGATATTCATCAACTTCCGTAACGACCGCGCCAAGGAGCTGACACAGGTGCTGACACAGCAGGATATGCCGGAAGAAGGAATGCACACCATTCCCGGATTGCAGTATTACTGCATGACGCCTTATGATGCCAGTTTCACGGGTGTACATATCCTCTTCCCGAAAGAGAATGTGGAGAATACCTTGGGCGAGTATCTGAGTGCACAAGGAAAGCGCCAGTTGCATACAGCGGAAACAGAGAAATACGCACACGTAACCTTCTTCTTCAATGGCGGTCGTGAAGCACCCTATGCCGGAGAAGACAGAATATTGGTTCCTTCTCCGAAGGTGGCCACCTATGACTTGAAGCCGGAGATGAGTGCCTATGAGGTGAAGGACAAACTGGTGGGTGCCATTACAACCCAGCAGTATGACTTTATCGTAGTGAACTTTGCCAATGGCGATATGGTGGGTCATACGGGTGTGTACAATGCCATTGCTAAAGCTGTACATGCTGTGGACTGCTGTGTGCGCGACGTGATAGAGGCTGCCAAGGCCAATGGCTATGAGGCGATTATCATTGCCGACCATGGCAATGCTGATAATGCCATCAACGAGGATGGCACGCCCAATACAGCCCACTCTCTCAACCCCGTGCCCTTCATTTATGTTACCGACAACAATTCGGCAACTGTGAAGAATGGCCGTTTGGCCGACGTGGCTCCTTCAATCCTGCACATCTTGGGTTTGGAACAGCCGGCTGACATGACGGGTGAGAATCTTATTGTTGACTAATCAGTAACAGATAGTTTTGTTTAAAGAAGGATGGCAGGTGCACCGTAGGGCTAAGGCCGTAGTGCTCCGGCCATCCTTTTTCTCTATATATATAATAAGGTATAGCGGTATTGTATGGGAGATGTGAAAATAGAAAGCAGTTGGAAACAGTGTTTGCAACAGGAATTTGATAAGCCTTATTTCACGCAACTCACTGCGTTTGTGCGTACGGAATATCAACGCACCTCCTGTTTTCCACCGGGAAAACTTATCTTCAATGCTTTCAACCTCTGTCCTTTCGACAAGGTGAAGGTGGTGATAATAGGTCAGGACCCTTATCATGAGCAAGGTCAGGCCATGGGATTGAGCTTTTCCGTACCTGACGGGATAGCCATGCCACCCTCGTTGGTGAATATCTTTAAGGAGATACAAGCCGACTTAGGTGTTGCCATGCCTGCATCGGGCAATCTGACACGTTGGGCCCAACAAGGCGTGCTCCTGTTGAATGCTACCCTTACAGTGAGAGCCCATCAGGCGGCCAGTCATCAGCGAAAGGGATGGGAGACATTTACGGATGCCGTCATTAAGGTGCTTAACGAACGCTGTGAGCATTTGGTGTTTATCCTCTGGGGTGGTTATGCGCGCTCGAAGGCTGCATTGATTCATCGCGACAGGCATCTGGTATTGGAATCAGTGCATCCCTCGCCCCTGTCGGCCAACCGTGGAGGATGGTTCGGAAACCATCATTTCTCGCAGTGCAATGCCTATCTTTGTCAGCACGGTATCACGCCTATAGCATGGTAAAGGCTGCAAGGTGACCATACAATCAGAAACCACGCATGTTATGATGAAGGAACTACATATTTTACAAGTTGGAAACGTATTGGTATCGCCAGATATCTTCACGGTGAAGTTTTGCTGTGACCTGGATGTGTGTCACGGTATATGCTGTGTGGAGGGCGATGCCGGAGCTCCGGTTACACTGGATGAAATAGGTGAGATAGAAGAAACATTGGACGCTGTATGGGAAGACTTGTCTGCATCGGCACAAGCGGTGATAGACAGGCAGGGTGTGGCCTATGCCGACCCTGACGGTGATTTGGTGACAAGTATTGTAGGAGGTAAAGACTGCGTGTTTACCTGTTATGAAAAGGACTGTTGCCTCTGTGCCTTAGAGCGTGCTGCCCGTGCCGGGAAAACAAGTTTTGTGAAGCCTGTGTCGTGTGCTCTTTACCCTATACGCGAAAAAACATTTCCCGATGGCAGTGTAGGACTGAACTATCATCGATGGCGTATTTGCAAGTGTGCAGAAGAGAAGGGACGGCAACTGAACCTGCCACTTTACCAGTTTCTAAAGGAGCCTCTTTCCAGGCGTTTTGGCAAGGAATGGTATGAGGAGCTATGTGCCATTGCCGAGGAACTGAAAGCCCAGGGCCTGTTATCCTAATGGAATGGCACCCATCGTTGGATGGTGTCATACTGTGCGTCGAGGTATTCCCCTCATGCCTTTCAATCGTTTCTTTAGCTTTTCCTGTAAGCAGAGGGCGACATGCCGGTGTGCTCCATGAAGAACCGGCCAAGGAAGCTCTGGTTGGGGAAATTGAGTTCTTGCGCTATCTGTTTGATGCTCATACGGGATGTTTTCAGCAGTACCCGGATTTCCATGACAACATAACGGTCAATCCATTCGTTGGGTGTTAGTTGACTTACCTGACGAACAGTTTCTGACAGGTATTTGGGAGTGATGCACAGTTGTTGACTGTACCAGCTCACCTTGCGCTCTGTGCGAAAATTGCGTTCCACCAGTTGGATGAAATCAGAGAATATCTGTTCTGCGCGAGATATTTTCTTGTTGTCTTCCTTGTTCATGATACGGAAAATGACATTTCCCAACTCATAAATCATGGTTGCCAGTATCATCCGTACCACATCCTTACGAAAATGATGCCCTTTTTCTTGCATCTTACGCTGCAGGATATGGAAATACTCCAGTTGTGCGTTTGCCTCCTCGGGCAGCAGTTGTGACACGGGGTGGTTGCGGGCAAATAGGAAGAGTTGGGCAAGTTCGTGCACCTCTTTGGCTATTTCGCTGAAGAAATGGGGTGAGAGCAGGAAGCCTACTCCTTGAAAGTCGTCGCTCAGTTTATAGGCATCTATCACCTGTGCGGTACTGACAAGAATCACACAGTTGGCGGTGCAAGTGTGTACTACGGTATCGACATTGTATTGTGCAGTGCCCTTTAAGCATAGGCCGACAAGGATGCTGTTCATTCTTCGCGGCTCATCGGGTAAGGGGAGCTTTGACAGGTCTTCGATAAGAAGAATGTCTTCGTCGATATGCTCACCATCATATTTGGCAAGGGCTGACCCCACTGTTATTTCCGTGAAAAGTTTGTTTGTATACATAACAAGAACCGTTAATAGAAAATATGGTGAAAGGAAGGTGTGATGCGTAGACCTTCGATTTGCTGTATCTGATCGGGCGTAAAGTTTTCGTCTCCCGTTATAACCACCCAGCGATAGTAACGTGGCACAAACAAGGTTGATGCCTGCTCGTCGGTTGTGCCATGACAAGTAAAGGAAGCACCATTGACGGTGATATGTTCACCTGGCGTGGCATCTCGTAGGGTGAGACGGATATAACCGTAAAAGCCCTCTCCGAAGTCGTAGGCTATGCCCTGCTTGAGTGTGTGTACCGAACAAGGATGCTCAACCTGTATGTGGTAATGGAGGGGTTCGTGTGGGTAGTGGCTTATAACACGATGGTTCAGTGCCGTGTGTGGTATGGCAGGAGGAAGCCAGCAGGCTGTGGCAATGTGTTGTGTGTAGCCATCATCGGGTTGTGCATAACAGTCATGACATTCCCTGTTTGCCGTTATGGTAATGCCGGAAGGTCGGCATAGCCAGTTGTCCGCATCCCTATGCGCAAAGGGAAGTCCGTTTCGGTGTAGCCCGTAAATATCCACGGCGAGTGTCTGTAATTGGTTTGGAGGGGCAGGTGCACAGAGAATGGCCACCGTATTGCTATCAGCCCGTGTATAATTGCTCACGTCAAATTGAAAGGTGTAGATGGCGCCTGCTTCCTGAAGTTGGTTGTTGGTCGAAATGTTGGGGGTGAGAGGAATTTCGTTGAAATAGAGTTTGATGTTGCAGGCAGTGGTGATGCTGATGTGCGTAGTGAGGGGACGTTGGTGTGTGAGGAAGGTGCGGTGAAACCACAAAGCTTCATGTGGAGAGGCAAAGGGTGATGCCATCCACTCCATTGCAGTGATTTGCGCATGGAGCGATAGAGCCTGCAGCAGCATGAAAAAGCAAAATATTCTGGTCATAGTCCTAACTTCCCCAATAGATTTCGCCCCTACAGGAAATGTGGGCATGAAGCTACCTGTAGGGGCGAAGTTGATATCGTTTCAAGTGAATCCGTCAAAACAATTGTCAACAAACTGTTTTATGCGTCAATATTGGCATAGGTGGCGTTCTCTTCAATAAAGATACGACGTGGCTCAACATCATCGCCCATTAACATGGAGAAGACTTCGTCAGCTTCTGCGGCATTTTCGATGGTTACTTGTTTGAGCAAACGGGTCTGCGGGTCCATGGTCGTTTCCCATAACTGCTCAGGATTCATTTCACCAAGACCTTTGTAACGTTGTGTGTGTAGTGCCTTGTCGTCCTCCTTCCCCTCTACATACTTGTCGATGAAAGCTTGACGTTGCTGCTCGGTATAGCAGTATTCGCTGACTTTCTTGTAGGTACATTTGTAGAGTGGGGGTGTAGCGATGTAGAGATGGCCTTCTTCAATAACCTTGGGCATGAAGCGATAGAAGAGTGTCATGATCAGTGTGTCGATGTGGGAACCATCGACATCGGCGTCGGTCATGATGATAATCTTATCATAACGTAGCTTGTCGATATTAGCCTCACGGTCGTCCTCACCGTCAACACCGAAACGAACACCTATGCTCTGAATGATATTCATGACCGACTCAGCCTCGAAAACGCGGTGCCATTGTACCTTCTCTACATTCAGAATCTTTCCTCTAAGCGGCAGAATAGCCTGGGTATAGCGGTCACGACCCTGTTTGGCGGAGCCACCGGCAGAATCTCCCTCTACAAGGAATATCTCACAGTCTTTAGGGTCTTTATTCGAGCAGTCGGCCAATTTGCCGGGCAGACCACCTCCGCTCATCACATTCTTACGCTGCACACTCTCGCGTGCCTTTCTTGCTGCGATACGGGCTGTGGCGGCAAGCACCACCTTTTCACATATCTTCTTGGCTTCCACGGGATGCTCTTCCAGATAGTCGGAGAGCGCTTCGCCTACAGCCTGTTGTACGGCACCGGTAACTTCGCTGTTGCCCAGTTTGGTTTTTGTTTGTCCTTCAAACTGTGGCTCCGCTACCTTGATAGAGATGACAGCGGTCAGACCCTCGCGGAAGTCCTCACCGGCAATTTCTATTTTGGCCTTTTCTATTTGTTTGGAAATAACAGGGTCGGCATCGGCATATTTCTTGAGCGTACGCGTGAGTGCCATACGGAAACCAACCAAGTGTGTACCACCTTCTATCGTATTGATGTTGTTGACATAGGAGTGGATGTTTTCGGAATAGTCGGTGTTGTACATGACAGCCACTTCGATGGGTATGCCTTGTTTCTCAGTCTTGAGATAGATGACATCGTCGACGAGATGGGTGCGGTGACGGTCGACATAGCGTACAAACTCTTTCAGACCATCTTTGGCATGGAATACCTCTTTGTGTGGCAGGCTGCCTTCGCTTGTTCGCATATCGATAAGCGTGATGCGGATGCCGGCATTAAGGAAAGCCAGTTCACGCATGCGGCGTGCTACAATGTCCCATTGAAACTGGGTGGTGGTAAAGATGGTAGGGTCGGGCCAGAACTGTTGGCGTGTACCCCTTTTGGTGGTTTCGCCAACAACTTTCACAGGATAGAGTGGTTTTCCTTTTTCGTATTCTTGCTGGTAGATTTTGCCATCGCGGAAGACTTGCGACATCATGTGTGTGGAGAGCGCATTGACGCAACTCACACCAACACCATGCAAACCACCACTCACCTTGTAGGAGCCTTTGTCGAATTTACCTCCGGCATGCAATACTGTCATGACAACCTCAAGGGCAGACTTGTGTAGTTTCTTATGCTCGTCGACAGGAATGCCACGACCATTGTCTTCAACGGTCACTGAATTGTCTTCATTGATGGTTACTTCTATATCTGTGCAATATCCAGCCATGGCCTCATCGATGGAGTTGTCTACCGTCTCGTTGATGAGGTGGTGAAGACCTTTCTCGCTAATGTCGCCAATATACATGGCGGGGCGCTTTCTTACAGCCTCTAAGCCTTCAAGGACTTGGATGTTACTGGCCGAATAATTGCTCTCTATGTTCTGATTTTCTGCCATTATATGTTTCTGAAATTTATTATGCAAAGATAGCAAAAAAGCTGGATATGGAGAAACTTTTAATCAAAAAAAAGACCGCTGTTAAGAGCGGTCTTTGTGGGTTTGATATCTGATAATAGGGATTAGCCCAACTTGTTGATATGCAATGCCAAGCTTGATTTGATATTGGCAGCCTTGTTCTTGTGGATAAGGTTTGTCTTTGCGAGTTTGTCCAACATCTTCTGTACAGCGGGGTACATCTTAACAGCTTCTTCCTTGTCGGTAATTGCACGCAGTTTGCGTACAGCATTGCGCATCGTCTTTGCATAATACTTATTATGCAACGTCTTGACTTTCGTCTGACGGATTCTCTTCAATGATGATTTGTGATTTGCCATCTTTATTTTTTGTCTTCTTTTAATTTTGGTAGTCCCTAGGAGAGTCGAACTCCTCTTTAGAGAATGAAAATCTCTCGTCCTAACCGATAGACGAAGGGACCTAAAGCTGATTAGCGGGTGCAAAGTTATGTATTTTCTCTGAAACATCCAAATTTTCAGAAAGAAATTTTCGCAACTTACATGTTTTTTATTAATTTTGTGGTATTATGCAGCTGAAAACCCGCGCTATTGTGTTGCGAACGGTCAAATATGGCGATTCGCAATGGATTGTTGATTTGCTTACGGAAGAAGCAGGTCGCATGTCGTGTATTTGTACTATTCCCCATTCGGGTCGCGGAAAAATCAAGAAGCAGTTCTTTCAGCCTTTACACCTTTTGGACCTTGTCGTAACGTGTCGTTCCACGGCTTCGTTACAACGGTTGGCCGATGTGAGACTGCAGGTGCCGTTAGTGTCAATTCCTGTTGAACCGTCGAAGTTGGCTATAGCACTTTTCGTGGCAGAATTCCTATGTTATGCCACACGTGGAGAACGTCAGAATAGCGCCTTATATGATTATGTGTCGAACAGCATATTATGGTTGGATGGCGCATCGCAGGGCTACAGCAATTTCCATTTGGTGTTTATGATGCGCCTGTCTCGTTTCTTGGGTTTTTGGCCCAATTTGGATAACTATGCGGAAGGGAAGGGGTTTGACCTCCGGGAAGGTATGTTCGTGGATAGTGTACCCTTGCATAAAGATTATGTGGAAGCTGATGAGGCCGCTCGTATTGTGCCGCTCATGCGTATGAATTATGCTACGATGCATTTGTATCGCATGAACCGCAAGGACCGAAACCGTTGTGTGGAATGGCTGTTGCACTTTTACCGGCTCCATATACCTGACTTTCCGGAATTGCGTTCATGGTTGGTATTAAGGGAATTGTATGCATCAAATTGAGCCTCAGCAAAAGGGATGCTGAGGCTCAACTTACTGTGTTCCCGAAAAGGCCTGAGGCTTTATAGGGAATGGAGGTCGTCATGATGTGACGGTTGACACTTATGTAAAGCTAATCAAACCTTGTACGGGTTCACCGTCTTTATCCGGGTTGTCGATGATGCCCGATGCTTGTCGGCGAATATCGTCAATGAGTTGTTTCGAGCGTTTATAGGTAGGTGTATTCTCTACTGCCAAGATAACATCCTCGTTGTCCAAGTCCTCTGGGCGGAACAGGAAGATATGCGGCCGACGTTTGTATTGATTGCTGTTGGAAGTGTTGCCATAATAACGATTGCGTCGGTCTTGACGTTCTGCTGCACGTTCCTCTTCTTGAGCCCTACGGTCGGCTTCTTCCTGCGAATGCTTTTTGCCCAAGTGGCTGTGCATGCCGTCGACATCTTCAATACCAAAGCCTGTGGCGAGGATGGTCACCTTAACCCGTTTGCCTAATTCCGGATCGATGGCTAAGCCCCATTTGATTTCAAAGTCGTTGTCAAACTTGGCCATGAAATCATTCACATCATTCATCTCCTCCATCATAAGGCCACCTGCGTGGCTGTTGTTCTCGTTGGAGAAGTTCAAACTGAGGAGAATCTTCTTGGCATTGAAGATATCATTGTCGTTCAGCAACGGAGAGTGGAGTGCATCCTCAATGGCTTTCTTTACGCGGCCTTCGCCTTCGCCATAGCCTGTACTCATAATGGCCACACCGCCATCTTTCAATACCGTCTTCACATCGTTGAAGTCGAGGTTGATAAGACCATGATTAGTGATGATTTCTGCGATGCTTTTTGCTGCGATGCTCAGGGTGTCGTCGGCTTTGCCAAAAGCATCGAGAACGGTCAATTCTGGATAGATTTCCCGAAGACGTTCGTTGTTGATGACCAAAAGCGCATCGACATGCTTCGACATCTCCTCTACGCCATCAAGGGCCTGGTCGATTTTCTTATCGCCCTCGAAGCGGAAGGGAATGGTAACGATGCCCACAGTGAGAATATCTAATTCTTTGCTTATACGGGCAATGACAGGAGCGGCGCCTGTTCCGGTTCCTCCGCCCATGCCGGCTGTGATAAAGGCCATCTTAGTTCCATCGCTCAACATATTGCGTATCTCGTCGATGGTTTCTTCCGCTGCTTGTCGCGCGCGTTCCGGTTTGTTGCCTGCTCCCAATCCTTCTTTGCCAAGTTGCAGGTGAATAGGTACGGGAGAGTCGTTGAGTGCCTGATTGTCAGTATTGCACAATACAAAACTTACATCGTGGATGCCTTCTCTGTACATGTGGTTGACAGCGTTGCCACCGCCACCGCCAACACCAATAACCTTAATGATGCTGTTTCCTTGCTCGGGTTCTCCGAAATCCAATATTGTCGTGCTCATATCCTACTTATGCTAAATTATGGGTTGAATGATAATCAGAATAAAGTATCTTATTCATCTTCAGAGATAATCTTCTTGAAATAATGCTTCATTGACCGCATCGACCTGTTGAAGAGGCTGTTCTCTTTCTTCTGTCGCTTTTCTTCCTCCTCTTTCTGTCGTGCTTCTTCTTCAGCCTGTTCTTTTTTCTTGCGGGCATCTTCCTCTGCCTTTTGCTTTTCCGCTTCAGTTTGCACCACGCCTCGACCACTCGTTTCGTTCAAGGAACGAGGATTCTTGTGCAAATCAGCAGTGGTGTAGTTGGTTTTCTCTTCGCCTGAGAACAGATCGGAAGTGATGTCGCCACCAGCACAGTTCATGTCACCTTTCTCCAGCAGACCGAGAATGGTATTCATCCTGCCATCATGTGCTGTGATTTCAGGCTGCTTGCCATTGATGGTTTGGTTGACAAATCGGGCAATGCGTATTTTCTCTATGTGGGTATGTGTGCGGAATGCCTTGTGGATATTGGGCATCATGGAGCCGCCACCTGTGAGGATGATACCTCCGAGCAGCTTGTCGACGTATTCGCCCGGAACCTGGAACCATGCGTTCTCGATGATTTCTTCCATGCGTGCCTCAACAATCTCAATGAATTTACGGCTTTCAATCTGCCGTTCCGCATCGATGGAAAGCATCAGCGAGTTGTCGATGTCGTTGTTTTCTGTATAGGCACTTGCATACTTGAGTTTCATCTTCTCGGCCTCGCTCTCGTCCATCTGCAGCGAACTGATATCTTTGGTGATATTGCTGCTGCCTAAAGGAATTACAGCCAAGTGACGGAGAATGTTCTTGTAATAAACCGATACGGTGGTTGTGTCGGCACCGATATCAACCATCATACAGCCGCTGCGTTTCTCTGTTTCGGTCAAGATGCTGTCGGCAAGTGCCAAGGGAGCGAGATACATTTCGGCGATGGCAATATTGGCCTTGTTGAAACAGAGGTTGAGGTTGCGATAATATACCTTTCTCCAGAGAATGTTCAAGAAGTTGCCTTCCAGGCGATTGCATTGGATTCCTACAGGGTCAAGCTGGAACTGGTTGTCGACCTTATATTCTTGCGTAGCCGCATCGAGAATTTCTTGTTCTGGATAGGACATGCTACGGTTGGCATCCATCAGTTCGTTTACCATGTTTTGGTCAACGATGGTATTGACAGGCAAATCTTTGGCGATAACGTTCTTGATGCTGCGGATAGAGCGTCCTCCCACACCAACATAGACATGGGCTATTTTGGTCTTAAGACTTGTTTCCAAACGTTTGATGATATTGGAAAGGCACAGCACTGTCTTTTCAATGTTGTAGATAACCCCCTTTCGAATACATGCTGAGGCATCCTCCTGTGCCACAGCGAGGATGCTGATGCTACCATCCGAATTCTTTTTTCCTGCGATACCAATAATCTTGGAAGATCCCAGCTCAATCGCTATAATAAATTCCTTTGCCATATTAGTTGTTGTCATTATCTGTTGCGTTGTGTTTCTTGCAGATAATCTGGTTGTCGAACTCCAGATTGATATAGTTATATTTGTTCCATCCTACTTGAGAAAGTCCATATTTGTAGAATTTCTCGAGGCGTGTCATCTTTTTGGTTGTAAAGTCCTCAATCATCTTTTTGCGCGTGGATGGGTCGCTGCTCTCGGGAAGCGGTCCCAAATGAACGATATGCGAGCCAACTCTCGGTACCAATTCGATGCTCTTGTCGTGTAACACATTCACTTGCTCTGTTTGGTTGCGCCAAAAGTCGTTGCCCATAAGGGTATTGACAAAATGGGATATGTACTGTTTGGCATATTTGCGTGAGATGTAGCCTGTGGCTACAATCAAGTCGCTTGTATAATGTGAATTGGGCATGACTTGGTTGTTGTCGTCAAGATAATAGTCATCTCCATTGATAGCCTTGATTCTTACGGTAGGCATACGTTGGGTAAGGTAGATGGTAACGTGGCCATCTTGCGTCTTAAAGCATTCTGCCGTCTTGACAAACGGACTGGCCTTCAGACTTTCCTCTATGCTGCGCACATTAACGGTGTTCAGTTGTTTCCCAAGCGGGTATAAGCGTAATCTCTCCAACCTTTTTTTTATTTCCTGTGTATCTAAAAAGCCGTTGGCCGATTCGTCTTGAATATCGATGCTCACTTTGGTGCACAGCCGATTGCTCTCATCGGGTTTGTTGAACGCGGTGATAGCAAAGGCAATGTAACAGCCCAGTGCGATGTCGGCCGTGACAAGCGCTATTTTTTTCCAGTTGATATAAATCATTTGTTGGATAATATTTCTGCCAGTTGCGGAACGTAATTATCTAAGTCGCCTGCTCCCAGAATGACGAGCACATCAAAATCCCGTTGCTTCGCAAGGGCGATAACCTCTTCTTTGTGAATCATGCTTTTCTCCACACCGGGTTTGAGATGGTCGTAAATGAGTTGGCTGCTAACACCCTCGATGGGTTGCTCACGGGCCGGATAGATATCGCAGAGGATTACCTCATCGAGTTGGCTCAACGCCTCGGCAAACTCCAGATAGAAGTCTCTTGTACGGGTGTACAGATGGGGCTGGAATATTGCGGTTATCTTACGGTTGGCATACAGTTCCCGCAAGCTTTTCGCACTTTGGTATATTTCTTTGGGATGGTGCGCATAGTCAGAAAGAAGCACATGACGGCTGTCTTTCAGTCGGAAATCGAAACGACGGTCTACACCCCCATAGGTCTTCATGCCTTCACGAAGTTCGTCGGCAGTACATCCGTTGAGTTGTGCCATAGCCATGGCAGCAACACCATTCTCTATATTGATAGGAACGGGCTGACCTAATTCTATATTCCGCACGATTTCAATGGGTGAAATGAAATCGAAGGTAATCTCACCGTTCTCTATCCGTATGTTGTCGGCGTGAAAGTCGCCTTCATGAAGGCTGTATTCGTACGTCTGCACACCGGGTTGAACGTCGGCCCTCATTTCCAATCCCTTATGCAGAATGAGAGCCCCACCAGGCTGGATGAGCGTGGTGTAATGACGGAAGCTCTCCAGATAAGCCTCTTTGGTTCCGTAGATGTCTAAGTGGTCAGGATCGGTAGAGGTGATGACACTCATCCACGGACGAAGCCAATGGAAACTACGGTCAAACTCGTCGGCCTCGATTACAATCAGGTCACTTTGGTTGCTCAGAATATAGTTTGTGCCATAGTTCTTGGAGATGCCTCCAAGGAAGGCATTACAGTCGAGGTGACTTTGATGCAGGATATGCGCGCACATCGTTGACGTGGTGGTCTTGCCATGCGTGCCTGCCACACAGAGTCCTTTATGGGTTCGTGTGAGTGTGCCCAACACTTGAGCCCTCTTCTCTATGGTGAACCCATTGTTGCGGAAAAAGACAAGTTCTTGGTGGTTCTTGGGTATGGCAGGTGTGTAAACAACCAAGCATGTTTCGGAATCCTTGCAAGGTGCAGGAATTGCCTCTACTGACTCCTCGTAGTGGATGTGCATCCCCTCCTTCTCTAACTGTTGGGTAAGGGGAGTAGGCACCTTGTCGTAGCCTGCCACACAGATGCCTTTGTGCAGGAAATAGCGCGCCAGTGCACTCATGCCGATTCCACCGGCGCCAACAAAATAGATTGCTTTGATATCTTTAATTTCCATGTTTGTTTTCAATTAATCGGATAACTTCTTTCGCGATGGTTGTTGCGGAATCGGGAACACCAAGCGTGGTGATGTTTTGAGAGAGTGAAGCCAGTTTCGTGCTGTTGTTGACAACTTCGATGGCTTTGGGGAGCAACACTTCCTTTGCTTCAGCGTCTTTTACATAGATGGCTGCATCTTTGTTGACGAGAGCCATGGCATTCTGCGTCTGGTGGTCTTCGGCCACATTCGGACTTGGAACAAGAATGACAGGTTTTCCTATCAAACAGAATTCACTGATGGAACTGGCGCCCGCCCTGCTGATAACCAGATCGGCTGCTCGATATGCCGCCCCCATATCACTGATAAAGTCGGTTACTTTGAGCATCGGCATGTCTGGTGTTTGGCGTAAGGAGGCACAAATGTCCTCATAATAGAACTTTCCGGTTTGCCAGATTAGCTGCACACCAGACTCTCTTAATAACGTAAGTTGGTTGAGGACGCTTTCATTCAAGGTGCGTGCGCCAAGGCTGCCTCCCACAATGAGTATCGTCTTCTTTGAGGGGTCAAGTCCAAACGAGCGTATGGCATCCTCGCGGCTTATTGTAGCATCAAGAATGTTCTGCCTGACAGGATTGCCCGTTAGAATAATCTTTTCGGCAGGGAAGAAGCGTTCCATGCCCTGATAAGCCACACAAATCTTATCGGCCTTTTTGGCCAGCAGACGATTGGTGACTCCTGCAAATGAATTTTGTTCTTGAATGAGACAGGGAATGCCTTGTGAGGCACATACGTTCAGTGTTGGGCCACTGGCATAGCCACCCACTCCTACAGCAGCCATCGGACGAAATTCTTTCACGATGCGTTTGGCCAGAAGTTCGCTTCTCCATATTTTGAAGAGTACTGCGATGTTCTTCAGCAAATGTTTGCGGTCGAAACCACAGATGGGGAGCCCTTTAATCTCATAGCCGGCAGCTGGTACGCGCTGCATCTCCATTCTGCCTAAGGCTCCTACGAACAATATGTGTGCATCGGGCCTTAGCGCCTTAATGGCATTGGCTATGGATATAGCGGGAAAGATATGTCCGCCGGTACCTCCGCCACTGATAATGATTCTCAATTCCTTATCCATCTTGCTTGAATTTATTTGAATAGGCAAAAATACGAAATATTTTCTATTTATCAGCCTTGTAATTCATAAATTATATTATGCTATGGTCATTTCATCAGATGCAGACAGTTGCGTGGCCCCATTACGTTGCTTGGCAGAACGGCTGATACTGAGGATTACACCGATATAGATGCAATTGATAATAGTGGATGTTCCTCCCTTACTGATAAGGGGAAGGGGTTGTCCTGTTACTGGTGCGATGCCCACAGCTACAGACATGTTGAACAAAGCCTGCGATACGAGCAGAATGGCCAAGCCCATGACCAGCAACGCGGGAAAATTGTTCTCACAGCGAAGGGCTATTCTACCTGCTCTGAACAACAGGAAGATATAGAGGAGCGCTACAAAGGAGCCGCCTGCTATGCCCATCTCTTCGATAATGATGGCATAGATGAAATCGGAGAATGCTTGCGACAAGAAGTCTCGTTCCACAGAGTTTCCCGGTCCTTTGCCCACAATGTTACAACTCGCTATGGCAATGCTGGCATGTGCCTTTTGCGCTCCTTTTTCGACGAGGTCTACCTTTTCAGGAGCAACATCGGTGTCACTGTCATGACTTTCCAATCGTGATCGCCATGTGTCAACGCGATGGAACACCTTCTCTATCAGATTGGGCTTTTCCTTCTTTACTGTCAGTTGCTCGGTCAACTGTTGGTTGGGTGTTTGCGGTGTGGATTTGCCGAGGTTCATGATAAGAAGATAGCCTGCCACAAGCATGAGTGCAGTGACGCCCAGCAGTGGACCAATCTGTTTCCAAGGGACACGTCCGATAAACATCATGATGATAATCACCACATACAGCAGTGCTGCGGTGGAGAAGTTCTCGACCATAATGAGCGGGATGATGACGACACACAACCAGAGAATATATTTGAACGCGTTCTTATCGGTGCCATCAGGAGTTTGCATGGCACTGAGAATCTGTGCTGTGGCCAATACCAACGTTCCTTTGGCAATTTCAGAGGGCTGGAATTGGATGCCCAAAATGCTTACCCAGCGTTGGGCTCCATTTGTCGTCTGACCAGCAAAGAATACCCATATCAATGTGAAGACAGAGAAGATGAGTAAAAAGGGTGTGGCAATCTTGAAATATTTGCACTTGATATTGAGCGTGATAATGATACAGAAGATACCGAGCACCAAAAGGAGAATATGCTTGAAGATGGGCATGAAATAGCTGCCTTTTTCGTAACTCAACTGGGAAGAGGCGGAGAATACTTCTATCACACTGATGATACAGAGGAAGAAGAAAATCATCCAAACTACTTTGTCTCCTTTGAAGAGATTTCCTATTGTCTTGTTTTGCATCTGCCAAATTCTTTAACGGTTTCCTTAAACTGTTCGCCCCTGTCTTCCATATTCTTGAATAAGTCGAAACTTGCGCAACAAGGACTAAGGAGTACCGTGTCGCCTTCTTCAGCCAGTTGCCGACAGGCTTCCATACATGCTCTCATGCTGTGGGTGTCGCGTGTAGGAATACCTAAAGCATCGAAGTTATCATGCAATTTCTGGTTGTCAGCACCAAGGAATACGATGGCTTTACATTTCTTTTGCACTAATGGGAAAAGTGGTTTGTAGTCGTTGCCTTTATCCTTGCCTCCTATAATCAGGATTGTGGGACGTGTCATGCTCTCCAGTGCATACCAGCATGCGTCGACATTGGTGGCTTTGGAATCGTTGATATAGGTAACACCATCCACTGTGCCGGCATACTCCAGTCTGTGCTCAACACCGGGGAAATTGCTTAGGCTCTTTGCGAGCGTCTCGTCTGGAATGCCTGCAATATGGGCTGCCAAGCCTGCTGCCAGACAGTTGTAGAGATTATGTTTTCCTCGCAGACTCAGTTCTTCGCGTGGCATAGAAAAGGGAGTAGGAAGTGCGAGGTGGTAGGTGTCATCCGCTATATAAGCTGCTACGTTTTCAGCATGGTTTTCTGAAAACGGATAACAGGTGGCTCCCACTGGTGTATGCGATAGTTCTTGCGCTATCACTGGGTCGTCATTCCAATAGATGAAACTATCAGCCTTGGTTTGGTTGCGTACAATACGCATCTTGGCGGCAGCATAGTTTTCAAATTTGAAGTCGTAGCGATCCAAGTGGTCGGGCGTAATGTTGAGCAGAATAGCGATGTTCGCGTGGAAGTCGTACATGTCGTCGAGCTGAAAACTGCTTAACTCTATGACGTAATAAGGATGTGGCGTTTCTGCTACCTGAAGCGCCAAACTATGTCCGATATTACCAGCGAGTCCAACGTCATATCCGGCAGACTTAAAGATGTGATAGACGAGTGAGGTCGTGGTGGTCTTGCCATTGCTGCCCGTAATGCAAATCATTTTGGCATCTGTATAGCGTGCGGCAAACTCAATCTCGCTGATAATGGGAATGGCCTTTTCCCGTAACTTACATACCATGGGAGCCTCTTTAGGAATGCCTGGGCTCTTGATGACCTCATCTGCGCTGAGTATCAGCGACTCGGTATGTTGCCCCTCTTCCCATACAATATGATGAGAATCCAGCATTTTCTTATAAGTGTCCTTGATAGAGGACATATCTGACACAAAGACGTCGAAACCTTCCTTCTTTGCCAATATCGCTGCGCCAACACCACTTTCCGCTGCGCCTAAAACTACGATTCTTTTCATACCTTGTTCTGTTTACACCTTATTTATATATATAAAGGAGGCAGATAGTGCTTTCCTATCATGCTATGCCCAATTTTTTCTTCTTTTCGGATGAAATGTTTACCTTATCTTCAATGTTATGATTGTGAATACTGCCAAGATGATGGTTATTATCCAGAAGCGAATGGTAATCTTCGATTCATGGACAGGAGTGTGGGGCGTTTTGATGATGTAGGTACATTCTGGGTCCAACTGACTGTCTTGGGTCCTAAAGTTGTCATGGATGGGTGTGCGCTTAAAGATGCGCTGTTTTACTCCATGTGCTTTACCCCGTTTGTAATACCAAACCTGCATGATGACACTTAAACTTTCTATGAAGAAGATACCACAGAGAATGGGCAACATCAATTCCTTGTGAATGATGATGGCAGCCACAGCTATGATACCTCCAATGGTCAGTGAACCTGTATCGCCCATAAAAACCTGTGCAGGAAAGGCATTGTACCAAAGGAAACCTATGAGTGCTCCCACAAATGCACAGATGAACACTACCAGTTCTTCCGATTCAGGAATATACATGATGTTCAGGTAAGAGGCGAATTCGATATGTGAGCTCACATAGGCCAGAATGCCCAGTGCCACGCCTATTATCGCGGAATTGCCTGCACACATACCGTCCATACCGTCGTTGAGATTCGCTCCGTTACTTACTGCCGTTACCACCAGAATGGTCATGATGACAAACAATATCCATCCGGCTGCGGTCTTGTATTGGCCACAGAACGACATGATGTTGGAGTAATCGAGATTGTGTCCTTTGACAAACGGAATGGTCGTCTTCAACGATTTGCAGGCTTGAGTTTTGTGTTTGACAACAGTCTCCTGTCCTTGGCGTTCTATAGACAGATTCTCATTCATCCTGACGTCTGGCGAAGCCCATAAAACCAAGCCAACAATGAGTCCGATGCCTATCTGACCAACAATCTTGTATTTCCCTTTCAAGCCATCTTTGTTATGACGGAAAATCTTGATGTAGTCGTCCATACCACCGAGGAAGCCCAACCAAACAGTGGTGATAATCATCAGGATGAGGTAAATGTTGCGTAAACGCCCCAATAAAAGTACCGGAATCAGAATAGAGACGATAATGATGATGCCGCCCATAGATGGCACACCTATTTTCTTGACACCAAAGGGGTCAATGCTTGCATCTCGTTGGGTTTCTGTAATCTGTTTCCGCTTGAGGAACTTGATAAAACGTTCGCCGAACCATGCTGAGATGATGAGCGACAATATCAGTGCTAACAAGGCGCGAAAGGAGATATAGCCCCAAACGTGCGAGCCGCTGATACCAAATTGTTCCAGAAATCTGAATAAATAGTATAACATGGCAAATAGTCCCGTTGATTACTGATTTGCAAAAATATCTCGTACCACTTCTTTGTCGTCAAAGTGATGTTTTACGCCTTTGATTTCCTGATAGTCCTCATGACCTTTGCCCGCTATGAGGATAACATCGCCTTTTTGTGCCATCATACATGCAGCGCGAATGGCCTCTCTACGATCAACGATGCTCACCACTTTCTTCAACTGTTGGGCGGTAAGGCCTGCCAACATGTCGTTGATGATGTCCTGCGGTTCTTCAAACCTTGGGTTGTCGCTGGTGATGATAACACGGTCGCTTTGCTTCACGGCCTCTTGTGCCATAAGCGGACGTTTTCCTTTGTCTCTGTTGCCACCTGCTCCACATACGGTAATGACTTGGCCTTTACCATTCAAAACCTCGTGAATGGCGTTTAGTACATTCTCCAATGCGTCGGGCGTATGTGCGTAATCCACAATGGCAGTATAGCCTTGCGGTGAACGGATCGGTTCCAAACGGCCGCTCACACTATGCAAGGTGCTCAACACCAAGAGAATGTCTTGGGCCGATTTGCCCAGCATGCGTGCTGCTCCATAAACGGCCAATAGGTTGCTGACATTGAACTTGCCAATGAACTGCACGCCAACTTCATGTCCGTCAATCTCTACATACATCCCTTCGAAATGGCATTCCAAAATGCGCGCTTTGAAGTCTGCTGCCTGTTGGGTTGAATAGGTTCGAATCTGTGCCTTACAGTTCTGCACCATCACCGAGCCGTTCTTGTCGTCTGCATTAGTGATGGCGAAGGCAGACTTAGGCAGGCCATCGAAGAAGGCTTTCTTGGCATCCCGGTAATTTTCAAAAGTCTTATGATAGTCGAGGTGATCGCGTGTGAGATTGGTAAAGATACCTCCCGTAAACCGCAATCCGCCTATACGCTTTTGAGCAATGGCATGCGATGAGCACTCCATGAAAGCATATTCGCAACCGGCCTCTACCATGCGATGTAACAGGTCGTTAAGTTCTATAGGGTCGGGAGTTGTATGGTCAGCGGGAATGGCAGTGTCTTCAATATAGTTGCAAACCGTTGAGAGAAGACCACATTTATGTCCCATCTTGCGAAACATATTATATAATAAGGTGGCGATGGTGGTCTTGCCGTTGGTGCCAGTCACTCCCACGAGTTTCAGTTTCTTAGAGGGATCGCCATAAAATGCGGTTGCTACTTTTCCCACTGCATCCTCTGTTGAGGCCACTTGAATATAGGTAACTCCCTCTACAAGCGAAGTGGGGAGTTTTTCGCAGAGAATGGCTTTTGCGCCTTGGCTAATGGCTTTGGATATATATTGATGGCCATCAGTTTGCGTTCCAACCATGGCTACGAACAGATGCCCGTCTGCTATCCTGCGGGAATCGATATTAACACCCTTGATGTCCACAGCCTCATTACCGATTACTGATATTGGCTTTATACAACCAATCAATGTCTTTAGTTCGCAATTCATACGCTTAATCTTTTAAATTCTATTTGAGAGTGAGTATGCAACGTGCACCTTTCTTGATTCTTGTTCCTGGGGCAATGCTTTGGCTAATAACCTTGCCTCGGCCTAAGAGTGTTACTTTCATGCCGCGGCTTTCTAAAAGGAATACAGCATCACGGGCACCCATGCCGAAGGTGTTGGGCACGAGGTGTTTTGAACTGCTTCGTTCTCGCCTGAGCTGTATGTTGTTTGCATCCTGGCTGGTTGCCTCTCCCCATACAGGATTATTGCCAATAAAGGAGCCATTCCAGTCTTTGCGTGGCTTGTAGCCCAAATGGCTGAGCACATAGTCGGCTGCTATGATGTTTCCTTTTTTGACGTCAGGCACTAAGATTGATGTGGAATCTTTAGCGTCCTTAGCATCCAATTTTACATCCTGTGCCATAATGCCTTCAGCAATATTATGGAATACAACACCACTCATGCCACCTCCAGAGGCAGGGAGTCCTGACTTCTGGATACATACGATGCAACTATAACGTGGTGCGTCTGCCGGGAAATAGCCTGCGAAACTGAGCAGATAGTTGGTGACGCCAGATTTGTAGCCTCCTGCTCCTTGTGAAATCTGGGCCGTACCGGTCTTGCCTGCTACTTTGAAAGAGGTTGAGCCTGCTTTCTTTCCCAATCCCTGACTTACCACGTGTTCCAACATGGTTTGCATTAGTTTCACGACACGCTCGCTGCATATCTGCTCTTTGCCGGGAACAACCTCTGGAGGAAATTCCATTAAAGTCTTCCCGTCTTTTACAACCGACTTCACAAAGCGTGGACGCATCATCTTTCCATTATTGGCAATGGCATTGTAGAACGCCAGGGTGGAGATGGGAGGAATCTGTGTTTCATAACCAATGCTCATCCAAGCCAAAGCGGTGTTGCTCCAGTTGAGCCATTGTCCGCGTTTGTTCTTCTTGGGCATACGGATGCGTGCCGGTGCATAACCTTTGAGAGGGATGTGGAAATCGGAGGTCACACCAGAGCGGTATACACCTTCGACAAATTTCTCAGGATTGTTATGATAATATTCGTCTACGATACGACTTACGCCGATATTGGAACTGACTTCCAACGAACGTGGCAGACGCATCGGGCCATAACCGCCTCTTCGCCAGTTATGGTCTTTCATCTCACGTCCGTACATGGGCCATACACCACCTCCGGTGTCAACCATTTTGGTCGTATCGCAATAGCCATCTTCCAAGACCGTCATGATACTAATGGGCTTGAACACCGAACCGGGTTCCAGCAGGTCGCTGACAGCGTGGTTCTTTACTTCACGATAAACACCATCAATACATTTCTCCATGTTGACGATGGCTTTGATGTCACCTGTCTGCACCTCCATCACAATGGCTACACCTACATTGCCGTTAATGAGTTTCAATTCTTCTATCACAGCACGTTCAGCCAAGTCTTGCATGCTTACATCAATAGTTGTCACGATGTCAGCGCCATCTGTGGGGGGCGTGTCTATGATGTCCAGATACTTGTTCAGTACTTTGCGACGATGGATAAAGCCATTCTTGCCACGCAAGATACTGTCGTAAGACAACTCCAAACCAAAGCGGGCTGTGTCTTTTGAACCATACATTGTGCCGAGTGTGCGGCTTGCCAAGGAGCCATACGGACGTTGGCGGGCATTAAATTCCTCAAAATGAAAACCTCCTTTGAAGGCCGACTTGCGGAACACAGGCAATGCCTTCACTTCGGTAAATGTGTTGTAGTCAACACGGCGTTCCCATACTGGCCAATGTCTTGCTTGCATCGTGCGGCCTTTTTCCAAATGTTCCTTGAAGGCCTCTTGGCTCTTTTCCGGGAAGATGTCAGTAAGACCCATACAGATGGAATCGAGTTTCGCTTCCCAAAGGGAGTCATTCTTGGCATTGCGCAGGGCTTGGAAGTCCATGTAAAGTTTAAACTCCGGCAGTGAACTTGCCATAAGTTGTCCGTCGCAACTTAGTATATTGCCCCGAGTAGGCTTAACCGTCACACTGTCTTTCTTCACCCTGTCGGCCACCTGCATCCAATAGTCACGCTTCACCGTCATCAGGTAAGCGGCTTTGCATATGATGGCCACAGCCATTAGGGTCATCGCAATGGCTATGACAGAATATCTTGGTATGATTTTATCAGAATTAAACTTACTCATTTTCAGGGACGTTTATGATGAATGGAGGTTGATTGGCAATATGCAGCGTGCTGTCTTGTGTGGTTTGCAGCAACTGCAGAACATTGCTTTCCCTACTCTTCTCCGTGAGTTGGCTACTGCTGGAAAGGGCCTTGTATTTGGCATCCTGGAGTTCTTTTTTCAACTTGTCTATCTCGATGAGATTCTTTTGACAGCTATAGCGGTTGGAGATATAGACGACACAGAAGAAAGCAATCAGCAACAAAAGCCAAACTTGTCGTCTGATAGTACTCGTGTTGAGTATGTCGCCACCGAGGATTTTGTTGAAGGTGAGATTCGATGCAAGCGGGCGCTCTTCTTCTGTGGCCTGCTCTTTGATAGCCTCCTGTAGGGTCATGCCGTTGGATGCGGGTACCTGACTGGCATCCTTCTTCTTCTCCTCCTTAGGTTCAGTGGTGATGGTAGGTTCCTTTATGTCTGTTTCTGTACTCATGATGCTATTTCTTTTCAGCGATTCTTAATTTAGCACTGCGGCTGCGGGGATTGGTTTCCTGTTCTTCTTTGGAGGGAATGATTACCTTGCTGTTGACAGGTCGTAAAGGAGAGGTGATACGTCCGAAAAAGTCTTGTTCTATCTTACCCTCAAGATTCCCGGTTTTGATGATGTTCTTTACGATACGGTCTTCTAACGAGTGGTAGGTAATCACGGCAAGTCTGCCTCCAGGAGCCAATAGTGCTGCTGCGGCATGGAGCATGTCTTGAAGCGCCTCCATTTCATGGTTCACCTCAATGCGGAGAGCTTGGAAAAGTCGGGCCATTTCTTTTTTCTCTTTTTCGCGTTTGAAGAGTGGCGTCAAGCATTGTATCAGTTGTTGGGTTGTGGTGATGCGCGACTGTTGACGATATTTCGCGATGACCGATGCTATTTTCCGAGAGTTTTTAAATTCACCGTACAGATAGAACAGGTTGGCCAGCGCTTCCTCCTCATAGTCGTTGATAATGTCTGCCGCAGTTTTTTCTGCCCTCTGGTTCATGCGCATGTCCAACGGTGCATCAAAACGAAAAGAGAATCCTCTTGCCTCTTCGTCAAAATGGTGTGAAGAAACACCCAAGTCGGCAAGCAAACCATCAATCTGTTCCACGTTGTAGTAGCGCATCCAATTTTTCAGATAACGGAAATTAGACCGCACAAACGTGAAGCGGTTGTCTTCGAAGGCATTGGCTTCGGCATCGGCATCCTGATCGAAACTATACAGGTGGCAGCTATTGTCCATCCTGGATAAAATTTCTCGCGAATGCCCGCCTCCTCCGAATGTTACATCAACATAGATGCCTTGGGGGTGAATAGCCAATCCGTCAATGCTTTCGCGGAGCAATACGGGAACGTGATAAGTATGGGTTGTTATCGTCATGATTTCCGTTTAACGTGGATATTATAAACTGGTTGTCTCGTTGTCTTCTTTGTTATCCATGAGTTGGGAGATGGCTTCTCCGAAAGCAGCGGCATCCATAAAGGTTTCTTCGCAATGTGCCGCATTCCAGATTTCTATTGTGTCGTCCATGCCAATGAATCGGATGGATTGTTGAATGTCTGCCATCTTCAAATAACGTTTTGGAATCAAGAAACGGCCGTTGCTGTCAAGGACTACCATTTCCACGTCTGCAACAAATTGGCGGAAGAGTTGCTGGTGTTGAGGATTCCAACGGTTCAAACGTTTGCGCAGTAAAACAATCTGTTCGTCCCATACTGCTTCCGGATACAGAACCAGACAGGGTTGGAAGATGTCTTTTCTCATAATAAGGCGCACTTCGCCAGCATTGGAAAACTGCTTGCGAAAGCACGAAGGGAGGAAGGCTCTTCCCTTGGCATCTGTCTTTGCTTCTATGTTTCCTGCGAACCGCATGTACTCCCTATTATTAATAATGTGTCAATTCGATGTCAAAGATACATATTTTTCCCCACACTCCACCACTTTTCCCCACATTTTTTTTGAAAATACATCAAATACTTGATATGTTCCTGCACTTCTTCTAAATTGACCTTCTGCAAAGTGTCATATGTTAGTTCTTGCAAATGGATTCGCTTGTTGAAAGGATGAGGTGTCAATTTGCCATGCTGTAAGCTAATATTGCCGTATGATAGCATTTTTTAATCGAAAATATCGTGTAATTAAAAAAGATATGTTATTTTTGCAACGAAATTATGTATGTCTGACAGATGGAGAAAGTTATAGAGAAGACCATAGATATTGAGAAAATTCTGGAGAGCAAGATGGGAAGTAAGGTAGGTTTGCTTCCTGGCTTTGCCGTATCATGGTTGAAGCGTATTCTTCATGAAGACGAAGTGAATCGCTTCTTGTGGGAATCTCGACATCTTTCTGGAACAGAATGGCTCACGGAATGTGTGCGCTATCTGGACATGACACTACAGATTGATGGGATAGAAAACTTGCCTCCCAAAGACGATGGCAGGCTTTATACATTTGTGTCGAACCATCCGCTTGGCGGTATCGACGGGGTGGCCTTAGGCTCTGTGATAGGTAATTTTTATGACAGCCGTTTTCGTTATCTGGTAAACGATTTGCTATTGAACCTTCCTGGATTGAAACCTCTCTGTATCGGAATCAACAAAACGGGAAAGCAGAGTCGTAACTTTCCTGCTATGGTGGAAGCGGGTTTTCAGAGCAATCATCATATTCTCATGTTTCCGGCTGGATTATGTTCCCGGAGGATAGAAGGGAAGATTCATGACTTGCCTTGGAAGAAAACATTTGTTTCAAAAAGTGTAGAATACCAGCGGGATGTGGTGCCTATTCGCTTCGATGGGCAAAACTCCGATCGCTTTTATCGTATTGCCAATCTATGCAAGGCGCTGCATCTGAAGTTTAATGTGGCGATGCTCTTTCTTGTCGATGAGATGTATCGTAACGTGCATAAAACATTCCGCATCACCATCGGAAAGCCTATCCCTTGGCAAACTTTCGACAAAAGTAAAAGCATGGTGAGTTGGGCAAAATATGTAGAAGACAAAGTCTACGAATTATAGTATACACAAAATGGAAGAAGAGATTATCCAACCGATTAGCAAGGAACTGTTGAAAAGGGAACTAACTCCCGAGCGTCAGTTGCGAATGACTAACAAGAGCCATAATGAAATTTATGTCATTACGGCAAAAGAAGCTCCTCATGTGATGATGGAAATAGGGCGTCTTAGAGAAGAGGCCTTTCGTACAGCAGGAGGAGGTACGGGCAAGGCAATGGATATTGATGAGTTTGACACCATGGAGAACGGTTGTAAACAACTCATTGTTTGGAACCCGGAGTCGGAGGAGATTATAGGTGGCTACCGTTATATTTTTGGAAGGGACTGGCAGATTGATGCCAAAGGCCAGCCGAAGTTGGCTACGAGTCACATGTTTCATTTCTCTGAGAAATTTATGCGGGAGTATGCGCCCTATACAGTAGAGCTGGGTCGTTCCTTCGTTTCTTTGGATTATCAGAATGTGCGTAAAAATACGAAGAGTATCTTTGCGCTTGACAATCTTTGGGATGGGCTCGGTGCACTCACGGTATTGAACCCGAATGTGAAGTATTTCTTTGGAAAGATGACTATGTATCCCTCCTATATCCGCAGGGGAAGGGACATGATTCTCTATTTCTTGAAAAAGCATTTCGATGATAAGGAGAATCTGATTGTGCCGTTGAAACCGTTGGTTATAGAAACGCCTGAAGAGGAATTGGCCAGTATTTTCAATGAAGAGAGTTTTAAGGATGATTACCGTTTGCTCAATCGTGAAATCCGAAAGTTAGGATACAATATTCCGCCTTTGGTGAATGCTTATATGAGTTTGAGTCCTACCATGAAGCTATTCGGAACTGCCATTAATTATGGATTCGGTGATGTGGAGGAAACAGGTATTCTCATAGCTGTCGATGAAATATTGGAAGAGAAACGAGTGCGGCATATCGATAGCTTTATCGATGAACATCCTGAAGCCTTGCAGATTACAAGTGGTGCCAATAAACTGATATACAAAGAAGAGGGGAAATAAGTATTCCCCTTTTTTCTTGCTTTGGTATGCTTAGATGATGGGTTTTCTTGCTTCGTGATACTTAGATGATGGGCAAGGAAAGTCCTTTTATCTTTTGGTATATGTCCAGAGCGTAGATATCTGTCATGCCGCTGATATAATCAATGACCGACATGATACGTGTTTCCAAGTCTTCACTATTGATGTCGTATTGTGAACTGAATCGTCGTATCAGTTGTTTTGAGTGAAATCTCTCGGGGTGCACCGCTGCTTCCACCAAATCTCTCATGAGTGTTTCCATGATGCAATAACCCGACAATTCAACGTCTAAAACGGGCTTGCTCATATAAATCTTCTTCATGGAAATCTCCACACACTGTGCATAGGCTTCTTTTTGTTCCGATGAAATGGCAGAAATAAGACTTCCTTGAAATGTTCCTTCCAGAATCTGTTGCTCATTGTCTACAAATGCTTTCACACAGGCTGCTTCCAAAACACCTACAGCACAGGCTCGTAAGTAAACAATCTTTTCATTGTTGTCGGTCACACCCTCCTCTTTCAGTCGTTGACGAATATCCGCTTGCTTGTCCTTGTCGAAGAATCCTAAAAGTAGTGCCTCTGTCTCCTCGTAGGTCAGCAGTTTCAGTTTATGGGCGTCTTCAATATCCATAATCTCATAGCAGATATCATCGGCAGCCTCCATCAAATAGACCAAAGGGTGTCGTGCATATTGTAAAGGCTCACCCGTGGCCGACAGACGAGTAATTCCTAAAGATTCAGCAATTCTCACATAGTACTCCTCTTCGGTGGCGAAAAAACCAAATTTTCCATGTTTACCGCATGCTTCCGATGAAACGGGATATTTCACTATGCTTGCAAGAGATGTGTAGGTCATAACAAAGCCTCCTGCCCGTCGCCCGTTGAATTGGTGCGTCAATAGTCGGAAAGCATTCGCATTTCCTTCAAAGTGACAGATGTCTTCCCAGAAACGCTTGCTCAAGGATGAACGCAAACTCTTTCCTTCTCTTTCAGTAAAGAAGGTTTGTATGGCTTTTTCTCCGCTGTGCCCGAAAGGAGGATTTCCCATGTCGTGTGCCAAGCCTGCTGTTTGTACGATGGTACCGATTTCTCCAAACAGGGTGCCACGCAACTCAGGGTGCCGTTCCATCAGTCTTTGTGCCACATCGTCACCCAGCGATTTGCCCAAAGATGAAACCTCCAGCGAGTGGGTAAGTCGGTTGTGCACAAACACGCTCCCAGGCAAAGGGAACACCTGGGTCTTATTTTGAAGTCTGCGAAACGGTGCAGAATAAATCAAGCGGTCGCTGTCGCGTTTAAACTCCGAACGGTCATCGTGACGGTCTGCATGGCGTTGTTCTTGTCCGAACCGCCTATTAGATATAAGTTGTTGCCAATTCATAGTGGCAAAAGTACGGAAAAATATGTAATTTCTATCTTTTTAAGATGAAAAATGAAGATAAGTGTGTAGAATTACGTATTTTTGCACCTTAATATAATAGAGATATGTTACAAGTTAAGGTTGTCAATATCGGTCATCAGCCACTTCCGGCGTATGCTACAAGCCAAAGTGCAGGCCTTGATTTGCGCGCGAATATCGATGCGCCTATTGTGCTTCATCCCATGGAGCGTAAACTCATACCAACGGGCTTGCGTATTGCCCTTCCTGTAGGCTTTGAGGCGCAGATTCGCCCGCGTAGCGGCTTGGCACTCAAACATGGCATTACTGTACTCAATACGCCTGGCACCATAGATGCTGATTACCGGGGAGAGCTCATGGTCTTGCTGATAAACTTTTCTGATAAGGAGTTCCTTATCAACGATGGTGAGCGCATTGCCCAAATGGTGGTTGCTCGCCACGAACAGGTAGACTTTGAACTGGTAAACCAACTTGACGATACAGAACGAGGTGCCGGAGGCTATGGTCATACTGGTGTGAAATAAGCGGAAGGTGTAGCATGGAAAAGCAAAAGGAACGACAATATGGCAGTGTTCTCTTGCGCGTACTGCTGGTGATGCTGGTGGTGTGTCATACAGGGATATTGGAAGCTGCTGTATTCCCATCTATACCCAAGGAGAAAGTGTTGACTTCCGATATGCCTTCATTGAACGATCAGCGTCGGTATGACTATTTCTTCCTGGAAGCTGTCAGAATGCAGAACATGGAGCGTTATGATGCTGCGTTCGATTTGCTCCAGCATTGTGTGTCTATCAACCCTGCTGCCGCTGAGGCTTATTTCTATCAGTCTATGTTGTATGCAATGATGCAGAACGATACTTTGACATTGAAGCTGTTGGACAAAGCTGTGTCTTTGCGTCCGGATAACTACATCTATCTGGAGCAGGCTGCAAAGGCTTATTACAACTATGGTATGAAAGAGAAGACCATAGCTGCCTTTGAGCGTTTGGCCGCTACTCATAAGGAACGTACCGATGTTCTACAAGTCTTGATAGATCTTTATCAAGAACAGAAAGCATACGACCAAATGTTGCGTTGTATTCAGCAATTGGAACAAATTGATGGTAGTACGGTGGAAACGGCCTTGATGAAGGTAAAGGCCTACGAGTTGAAAGAAGACATGAAGATGGCCTATAAGGTTCTACAGAATCTTGTTGACGAGCATCCCTATGATTTGCATTGTAGGGTGATGATGGGCAATTGGCTGTTGGTGAATGGTAGGCAGAAGGAGGCCTTCAAGGTGTTGACAGAAGCCTTGAAGGAGGAACCCAATAATGTTTATGTGCAGAGTTCGCTCTATGATTATTATGTGGCAGAGGGAATGCGTGAAAAGGCCGATGATTTGTTGGAGAAGATGTTGGTCAATCCACAAACAGAATCACAGTCCAAGGTATCCTTGATGCGCCAGGTTATCCAGGAGAATGAGCGGCAAGGAGGGGATAGTACAGCGGTTTTGCAACTTTTCAACCGTATCGCCAAGATTTCTCCGAAAGATGCTACCATGGCAGAGCTGAAGGTTGCCTATATGGAGTTGAAACAAATGCCCGACAGCTGCATGGAACAAGCCTTGCGTCAAACCTTGCAAATTGTGCCTGACAACGCAGGCTTACGCATGGAACTCCTGCAACGGCTTTTGAAAAAGCAACAATGGGACTCCTTAATAGCGGTTAGTAAGAGTGGAACCGAATATAATCCCGAAGAAATGGGGTTTTATTATTTCCTCGGCATATCGCATTATCAAAAAGATGAGCCCGACGAAGCCCTCGATGCTTTCCGCAGAGGTATCGGTGTAATCAATGAAAAGAGCAATGCGGTCATTGTGAGCGATTTCTATTCCATCATGGGCGATATCCTCATCAAAAAGGGACTGAAGCAGGAAGCCTATGCGGCTTTAGATAGTTGCCTGAAATGGAAGAGCGACAATATTGAGTGCTTGAACAATTATGCGTATTACCTTAGTGAGGAGAACCGTCAACTGGATAAAGCTGCTGAAATGAGTTACCGTACCATCAAGGCAGACCCCAAGAATCCTACTTATCTGGATACGTATGCTTGGGTGTTGTTCCGACAGGAACGTTATGCAGAGGCGAAATTGTATATTGACCAGGCTCTTGCCAATGACACATCGGAAGTGAAGAGTGGTGTGGTCCTGGAACATGCCGGCGATATCTATGCCAAGAACCTTGACCTCGACAAGGCTGTTTCTTTCTGGAAACAAGCAGAGGAGGCAGGTGGCGGCAGCGCATTGTTGCCTAAAAAGATTCAAATGAGAAAATGGATAGAGGAATGAAACAGATAGAACGTGTTATGAAGAAACAGATTGTTGGCAGATATTGTCGTATGTCAGGCTTTTTCTGCGCATGTTGTCTGGCTGTAGCCTTGGCTTCGTGTGCCGGAAAGAAATCATTGACAGAAGGGGCCTCAGGTATGAGTGGCTCTACAGCTGGACAAACATCACAGGAGATACAGCAAAAGCGTTTCCTGCAAGGTGTTATCGGACAAGCAGTCTATCAAAAGAATATTGTGGGCAGTATGTCATTCCGCCTCAAGGCAGGAAATATCGACCAGTCCTTACCGGGCTCCCTGCACATGCGTAAGGACGAAGTGATACGCTTGCAGGTATTCATTCCACTGATAGGTACTGAGGTCGGACGTATAGAGTTCACCCCAGAATATGTGCTGGTAGTCGATCGTATTCATAAAGAATATATCAAGGCCGATTACCGCAATCTCGCCTTCCTGCGCGAGAACGGTTTGGATTTCTACAGTCTGCAATCGCTCTTCTGGAATCAGTTACTCTTGCCTGGTACGCGAACGCTCAGCGAAAAGGATTTGTCCAAACTAACGGTAACACTCGATGATGTTGCCCTCCATGTGCCCATCTCCTACACCAAAGATAAGCTGTCGTTCTATTGGAAGGCAGAACGAGCTTCTTCGCACATCGTAGCCACCGAGGTGCAGTACGAGGGGCATAGCGGTGTGTCTAAACTCCTTTGGTCGTATGGCGATTTCAAGACATTGGGATTGAAGCAGTTTCCTGCCAGCCAGTCATTCTCCTTTATTACAAAAGTTGCAGGAAAACAACAGCAGGCTGTCGTTTCTTTCAGTCTCAGCAAATTGGGAACACAGTCGGATTGGGAAACAAAAACCACGCTCTCCTCTAAATATAAGCAAGTGGAAGCCAGTGATGTATTTGATAAATTGCTCAATTTCAAATGAAAAAGTATCTTGTTCTTTTCATCTTGTTGGCATTGCCTCTGATGCTTCCTGCCCAGAAGAAAAAGGCAACAACCTCCAGAAAGTCCGTAGCCACGCATACAACTCGCAAAAAGAAGGCTAAGACTTCCAAGACAGCCTCCTATACCAATGCCTCCATCCGAGGCCTGCAAAGTCAGCGTGATGCCATACAAAAGAAAATCAAACAGCAGGAAAAGGCGTTGCGTGCCAACAAGGCCGATGTGTCCAAGCGCCTCAAGAACCTGATGGCATTGAATAGCGAAATTGATGAGAAACAGAAATCCATCGATGGTATTCAGAAGGACTTGAAGCAGATTGACGGCAACATAGGTATCTTGGAAACGCAACTGTCTACCCTGGAACAACAATTGGAAGAAAGGAAAAGCAAATATATCAAGTCGGTTCGTTATATGGCACGCCACCGTACGGTGCAAGACCGGTTGATGTTTGTGTTTTCTGCCAAGAGTTTTCTGCAGATGTATCGTCGTCTGCGTTTCGTAAAGGAATATGCAGCCTATCAGCGTGCCCAAGGCGAAATGTTGAAGGTGAAACAGGCGCAGGTGGTAGAAAAAAGGCAGCAATTGCAGAATGTGCGTGGTGAGAAGAACCATTTGCTCAACAAGAATGTCAAAGCCAGGACTGAGCTCGAAGGCAAGCAGAATGAGCAGAAGGAAATGGTCAAAGGTTTGCAGCGCCAGCAGAAAACCATCCAGTCTATCATCGCGGAGCAACGCAAGAAGAATGAAATCCTGAATGCGCAGATTGATAAGTTGGTGGCCATAGAAGTTGCCAAAGCCAAGGCAAGGGCCGAGGCTGAAGCGCGTCGTAAGGCTGAAGCCGCTGCAGCTGCCAAGAAACGGGCAGAGGAACTGGCTCGTCGTAAGGCTGAAGCAGAAGCCAGAGCCAAGGAGAATGAACGACGGTTGGCTTTGGCTAAGGAGCGTGAGGCTCAGATGAAGGCTGCCGCAGAAGAAGCGGCCAAATCGAAGAAAGGAGAAGAACTTGCCCGTGCCGAACAGGCCGCCCGTGAAGCCCGTGCCACACGTGAGGCTGTAGAGCGAAAAGCCAAAGCCGATGAAGAACGCAGCAAGCGTGAGATTGCCAACGCTCGTAAGCATGCTGAGGATGCGGTGGGTCTAAGCTCTGCCGACCGCATGCTGAGTGGTGGCTTCGAAGCCAATAAGGGGCGTCTGCCCATGCCTATTACCGGTTCTTATCGTGTGGTGAGCCATTATGGCCAATATAATGTGGAAGGACTCAAAGGTGTAACGCTCGATAATAAAGGCATCAATATCCTGGGCAAACAGGGGGCTATGGCACGGAGTGTCTATGATGGCGAGGTGAGTGCCATCTTTGGTTGGGAAGGGGCCATGTTTGTCATGGTTCGCCATGGCTCTTATATCTCTGTATATTGTAATTTGAGTTCCGTGTGTGTCAGCAAGGGACAGAAAGTATCAACCCGACAAGCCTTGGGCGTAGTGGGTCCGGAGAATATCCTTCAGTTCCAGTTGCGCAGAGGAACGGCCAAACTGAATCCGGAGTCGTGGCTGGGCAGATAGCAGAGTCCAGCCAAGGCTCTTGTGCATGTGCTTTGACAGATAGCTGTGTCCATCTTGCGTATGCTCCTTGACAGCTTATAAGGATAAGCCGTCAAGGAGTTGTAGGTAGGTGTCTATAGCCTGACTTATTTCAGAAAGACAGATATATTCATCTGCGGCATGGGAGCGCGAGGAATGGCCTGGTCCCAACTTGAGCGATGGAAAAGACATCAAGGCCTGGTCGCTGAGGGTTGGGGAGCCAAAAGGTTGCATGCCCAATTCCATGCAGCGCATTACCAGTGGATGGGAGGTGCTGATATGAGAGGAACGCAGGCGGAAGGAGCGTGCCTTGACCGTCGATTTCAGATGACGGGCAATCAACGCATACACTTCCTCATTGTCATACAATTCATTTGTACGCACATCCACCACCATCTGACACTCGTCTGGTACCACATTGTGTTGTGTGCCGGCATGTATCACGGTGAGGGTCATCTGTGTAGGTCCCAGATAAGGACTCACCTTCTCAAAACGATAATCGTGAATCCATCGGATGTCGTCGAGGGCTTCATAAATGGCATTGATACCTTCACCTCTTGCCGCATGACCGCTTTTGCCATGTGCGGTCACGTCCAATACCATGAGTCCCCGTTCTGCTATGGCAGGTTGCATGGCCGTGGGTTCTCCCACAATGGCCACATCTATCTTGGGCAATAAAGGTAGTACCCTGCTGATACCATTCTTGCCCGACACCTCTTCTTCAGCAGATGCAACATACACCATATTATAATTACGCGTGCGCGCGTAAAGCATGCGAAACACCTGCAGCAGCGTTACCAATCCTCCACCACAGTCGTTGCTGCCCAGTCCGTAAAGCTGGTCGCCTTCGATTGTAGGCGTAAAAGGTTGCCTTTTCCAACTCTCCACTGGTTTCACCGTGTCGATATGCGCATTGAGCAGCAGGGTAGGCTTATCGGCCGAAAAGTCTTCTGTCACGATCCATACATTGTTGCCTTCCCGATGTGGCATCAAGCCATAGGCTTTTATCCTTGATTCCAGCAAATCGGCAGCGGCAGTCTCGTTGCGGCTTGTTGATGGTGTGGCAATCAGCGCCATGAGCAGGTCGACGGCCTCTTTGAAGTATTCTTGTTTTTCCATACGTGAGCAAAATTAAGAAAAAAGTGCAAATAAGTTCTTATTTTACTTGAGAAATTTTTATCTTTGCATAATTATAAATACTTTTAAGCGTATGCAAACCATTTGTCATCTTTCTGCGTTGATTCATAAGCAAGCAGAAAAATATGGAAATCGCATTGCCATAACGTATAAAGGTTTTGGCGAAACACAGTGGAAAACCATTTCCTGGCAGCATTTTTCCATGCGGGTCAAGGAGGTGAGCAATGCTTTGCTCAATATAGGCATCAAGCCGCAGGAAGCCATTGCCGTTTTTTCGCAAAACTGTGTGCAGTATTTGTATACTGATTTTGGAGCTTACGGTGTAAAAGCTATCACGGTTCCTTTCTATGCCACCAATAGCGAGCAGCAAATACAGTATATGATTAATGACGCTCAGGTGCGTGTTATCTTTGTCGGTGAGCAGGAACAGTACGACAAGGCGCAACGCATCTTTCCACTCTGTGCATCGTTGGAGCGTATCGTGGTCTATGACGAGGCGGTACACATCGCGGAAGAAGAGACAAATGCCATCCATTTCAGCGAGTTTATCAAGTTGGGCGAAGGATTGCCTCGCCAGTCGGAGTTGGATATCTTGTTGCGTAACGTGTCTAACGATGACATGTGCAACATCCTTTACACCAGCGGTACCACAGGAGAAAGCAAGGGTGTGATGCTCACCTACGGTCAGTATGAAGCGGCCTTGCGTGCCAATGGCCAGTGTGTCAATGTGAGTGAAAAAGACCGCGTCATCGATTTCCTCCCCTTCACCCATATCTTTGAGCGGGGATGGGCCTACCTCGGTCTTACCGTGGGTGCCCAGCTCATCATCAATACCTATCCGCAGGAAATCCAGCAGTCAATGCGCGAAACGCATCCCACATGTATGTCGGCCGTGCCCCGCTTCTGGGAGAAAGTGTATGTGGCTGTAAAAGACAAAATCGATAGGGCTGGTGCCATCAAACAACGCCTTTTTGCCCATGCCTTGTCGGTGGGCAAACGCTACAATGTGGATTATGTCATGCAGGGCAAACGACCGCCGCTGGCGCTCGCCTTGGAGTACAAGATGATCGATCGCGCCATGCTTAGTATCGTGCGCAAGCAGATAGGACTCGACCATCCCAACATCTTCCCAACTGCGGGAGCTGCCATCTCACCTGCCATAGAGCAGTTTGTGCATGCCGTAGGAATCAACATGGTGGCAGGCTATGGCTTGACGGAGAGCCTTGCTACGGTGTCATGCGACCGAGGCGACCAGCCTTGTACCATCGGTTCTGTAGGCCGTGTCATCGATGGTTTGCAAATCAAGATAGGCGAGAATGATGAGGTGCTGCTCAAAGGTCCTACCATTACAAAAGGCTATTACAAGCGCGACAATGCCAATCAGGAGGCATTCGATGCCGACGGGTTCTTCCATACGGGCGATGCGGGCTATATCAAGAATGGCGAGCTCTTCTTGAAAGAACGTATCAAGGACCTCTTTAAAACATCGAACGGAAAGTATATCGCTCCGCAGATGGTGGAATCAATGCTGTTGGTTGACAAATATGTTGACCAGATAGCCATTGTGGCTGAAGAACGTAAGTTTGTTTCGGCACTCCTTGTGCCCGATTTCCGTTTGCTGGAAGAGTATGCACGCCAGGCGGGTATTCCCTTTACGAGTCGGGAAGACCTGTGCAACTCGCCTCGTATCAATGCCATGATGATGGAGCGTGTTGAAACATTACAGCAGTCATTGGCGCATTATGAAAAGGTGAAGCGTATCACTTTGATTCCGCGTGCTTTCTCCATGGAATCGGGTGAGCTGACAAGTACGCTCAAGTTGAAACGACCGGTTGTCTACAAGAATTTCAAGGAGATAATCGATAAGATGTATGAGGAATGATAACAAGTGAACAGTTGAAAGATGTGATGGAACGGACCGATGCGTTGGCTCGTTACCTGTGTATAGATCAGAAAAAAGTAGAGTTTGAAGAAGAACAGCTGCGCACCCAGGCTCCCGATTTCTGGGAAGACCCGAAGCGGGCGCAGGAACAGATGAAAAAGGTTAAGGCCATTGAGAAATGGCTCACGGGCTACAAACGGGCACGGGAATGTGCCGATGAACTCCAGTTGGCCTTCGACTTCTATCGTGACGAGATGGTTACGGAAGAGGAGGTTGACAATGATTATGCCAAAGCCATCCAGATTATTGAAGACCTGGAGCTGAAGAATATGCTTCGTCAGAAGGAAGACCCTATGGACTGTGTGATGAAAATTAACTCCGGTGCCGGAGGTACGGAAAGTCAGGACTGGGCTTCCATGTTGATGCGTATGTATATGCGCTGGGCAGAAGCACATGGTTATAAGGTGCGTATCTCCAATTTGCAGGAAGGCGATGAAGCCGGCATCAAGAGTGTCACCATGGAGATAGAAGGTGGCGAATATGCCTACGGCTATCTGAAGAGCGAAAACGGAGTGCATCGCCTGGTGCGTGTCTCTCCTTTTAACGCCCAAGGCAAACGAATGACGAGTTTTGCCAGTGTGTTTGTCTCTCCGTTGGTTGACGACACCATTGAGGTTGTCATTGAACCTGCACGCTTGTCGTGGGACACGTTCCGTTCAAGTGGTGCGGGTGGCCAGAACGTAAATAAGGTAGAGTCGGGTGTGCGTTTGCGCTATCAGTATGAAGATCCGGATACGGGCGAACAGGAGGAGATATTGATTGAGAACACGGAAACACGTGATCAGCCCAAGAACCGTGAGAATGCCCTCCGCCTGTTGAAGTCGCAACTCTACGACAGGGCCATGAAGAAACGTTTGGAGGAAAAGGCCAAGATTGAGGCTGGCAAGAAAAAGATAGAGTGGGGCAGTCAGATTCGCAGTTATGTGTTCGATGACCGTCGTGTGAAAGACCACCGCACTAACTATCAAACGGGCGATGTTGATGGCGTGATGAATGGCAAGATCGATGAGTTCATCAAGGCCTATCTGATGGAGTTCCCCGTTACCGATGAAGACTAACCTGCTGCTTCTATACTGTGTAGAGGCGCATGTAGCAAGCTGAATCAATGTACAATATAAAAATCAATAACTATGAGCGAAAAGAAGAATCTGCGCCGAGCCAAACGTGAGGCACGGCAAGAAAAGGAGGCCAAGAATGTGGTAAGATGGATCTTTGGAGTGCTGGTGTTACTGGCCTTTATATTCCTTGCCTATTCAATTTTTGCTGTATGAGTGGGCAGGAAATAGAACGAAAGTTTTTGGTCAGGAAAGGCAATGCGTATCAACGTGTTGCCTTTTCGCATAGCCATATCATACAAGGCTACATTCCGGCCGAAGGGGCAACGGTCAGAGTGCGTGTGCGCGATGAACAAGCCTATCTCACCATCAAGAGTCGTTCACTCGATGGTGGCTTGAGCCGTTATGAGTTTGAAAAGGAGATAACGCTCGAGGAGGCCACCCAACTCTTGAAGCTATGCCAGGGAGGTGTCATCGACAAATGCCGGTATCTGGTGGCCAGCGAAGATGGCAAACATACTTTTGAAATTGATGAATTTTATGGCGACAATGCGGGCTTGGTAGTAGCCGAAGTGGAGCTGACTGCTGTTGATGAGGCTTTCGCCAAACCCGACTTTATAGGGGAGGAGGTTACCGGTGACCGTCGTTTTTACAATTCCCACCTCCTGCACCATCCTTTTTCGCTTTGGCGCCACACCTTGCCGGAAGCATACAGATAAGTTGCACGATAACTACCCCTATGGCATCAGCGGCAAAATCCAGCCATTCTCCGCTGCGGGTGCCATGGGTGCAGTAGGCTTGTGCCAATTCCACCAGTCCGCCAAAGCCTATGGGCAGTAACAACGTGCAGCTAAGGCTGCGCCATGTGCTCCCTATTCCGTGCAGGCGGTGGTATTCTATCCAAAGAATCAGACTGAAACCTCCGAAAAGCACACAGTGGGTCCATTTGTCTATCAGCGATACTTGATTGAGCGGTGTTTCCGGAACGGGCATGAGGCATACAACCCATATCAGCAACGCCATGAGTAGGGTAAACAGATAATTTTTAAGCATATCTTTTGCGAAAAACATAAATTTACTTACTATTTTGGTGTAAAAGTAAATAAAAAGCTATAAATTTGCAACGATTTTATCTTTTTTATTTTGAATATGGCAAACGATAGGGGAAGTTTTGGTAGTAAGTTAGGTATGATATTGGCCACGGCAGGCGGTGCCGTCGGTTTGGGCAACATCTGGCGTTTCCCGTATATGGCAGGCGAGAACGGAGGTGCTGCTTTCATCGTGATTTATGTGGTGTGTGTCCTTCTGTTGGGCATTCCCTGTATGTTATCGGAGTTCATCATAGGGCGTCGTGGGTCTTCCAATACCTTTCGTGCCTATGCCACGTTGGGCCAAGGCAAAGCATGGAAATACATTGGTTTGCTTGGTGTCCTTACCGGCTTTCTCATCACCGGCTATTATGCCGTGGTATCGGGCTGGTGCCTACAATATGTTTTTGCTTCCATTGTTGGTGAGTTGAAGGGCGACCCGGCTTATGTCAGTTCCTATTTTGCAACCTTCTCTCACGATGCCTTGCGCCCCATCTTGTGGACCGTTGTTATTTTGCTCATGGCCCACTTCGTGATTATCCATGGTGTAAGGGGTGGCATTGAGAAAGCCTCAAAGTTGATGATGCCCATCCTCTTTATCCTGCTTCTGGTCATTGTGGTGGCGTCCTGTCTGCTCCCCAATGCCGGTAAGGGCATTGAGTTTTTGTTTAAGCCCGATTTCGGCAAGTTGAACAAAGATGTCTTCTTGGGCGCCCTCGGTCAGTCGTTCTATTCCTTGAGCATCGCTATGGGCTGTATCTGTACCTATGCCTCCTATTTCAAGCGGCAGACAAACCTCTTCCAGTCTGCCATACAGGTGTCATTGGTCGATACGTTCATTGCCATTCTCGCCGGACTGATGATTTTCCCGGCAGCTTTTTCCGTAGGAGTCAGTCCCGACTGTGGTCCGTCGCTCATCTTTATCACCCTTCCCAATGTGTTCAATCAAGCCTTTTCTGCCATGCCGGTTGTAGGATGGTTGGTAGGTTTGCTGTTCTATGTCCTGCTCTCTCTGGCAGCGCTCACCTCCTTGATGTCGCTGCACGAAGTGAGTACCGCCTTCTTCCATGAAGAGCTCCACATCACGCGGTCGCGCGGAGCCTCGTTGGTAACAGTATTGGCCGTCATCATGGGCATTTTCTGTTCCCTGTCATTGGGTGCTGTCCATAGCCTCCAGATAGGCGGCAAACCCTTGTTCGATGTCTTTGATTTTGTCACCGGTCAATTATTCCTGCCCATAGGTGGTTTCCTGACCTGCATCTTCATAGGGTGGTATGTGCCTCGCAAGGTCGTGTGGGATGAGTTTACCAATTGGGGCACCGTTTCTCGCGGCTTGTTCCCCATCTATCTCTTTGTGGTGCGTTTTGTCTGTCCATTGGCCATCCTCACCATCTTCTTACATCAGTTCGGTATCATTTAACACACAATATAACATAGCATGACAAGCGAAAGAGGAAAGTTCGGCACAAAAATAGGTGTGATTCTTGCCACGGCCGGTTCGGCTGTAGGTTTGGGTAATATATGGCGTTTCCCGTATATGACAGGTCAGGATGGCGGTGCCGCGTTCATCCTTATTTATATAGCCTGTATCCTGCTTTTAGGTATTCCGGGCATGATAGCAGAGTTTGTGATAGGGCGCCACTCGTCTTCCAATGCAGCACGGGCGTACAAGATGCTGTCTGGAGGCAAACCCTGGCAGATAATAGGCTATCTCGGTGTTGTAACCTCGATGATTATTCTTGGTTTCTATGCCGTGGTGGCAGGCTGGTGCCTTCAGTATCTCGTGGCGTCTTTATGGGGGCAGTTGCAAGGCGATGCAGCCTATGTGAACCAGTATTTTGTGGATTTCTCCACACATCCCATTCTCCCCGTATGCTGGACGATAGCCTTTATCCTATTGACCCATGCCGTAGTGGTGAAGGGGGTGCGCAAAGGTATCGAACGCATTTCCAACCTGCTTATGCCCGCATTGTTTGTACTGCTGATTCTACTGGTCATTGCCTCCTGTAGCCTGCCCGGCGCCATAAAAGGTATAGAGTTCCTGTTCAAACCCGATTTCAGTAAGGTCGACAGCAGTGTCATGCTCGATGCCTTGGGGCAAGCCTTCTTCTCGTTGTCGTTGGGCACCGCATGCCTCTGCACCTATGCGTCCTATTTCAGCAGACATACCAACCTGCTGTCTTCTGCCGTGAAGATAGCAGCCATCGATTCTCTGATAGCAATCCTTGCGGGACTGATGATTTTCCCGGCGGCCTTCTCTGTTAATGTCAATCCCGATAGTGGTCCATCACTCATCTTCATCACCCTTCCCAATGTGTTCCAGCAGGCTTTTGGTGGTTTGCCGGCTTTAGGTTATATCATCAGCATCCTGTTCTATGCACTCTTGTCGTTAGCTGCCCTCACCTCCACCATTTCCATGCATGAAATCGGTACGGCTTTCTTCTATGAGGAACTGCATATCAGCAGGCGGAAAGGAGCTTGGATAGAAACAGTGGTCTGTATTGTCATCGGCATTTTCTCAGCTTTGTCGGTAGGTGCCGTTGAAGGGTTGGGTGTGTTTGGAAAAAGCGTGATGGATTGTTTGGATTATCTCACCTCCAATCTGCTCATGCCTGTGGGAGCCTTCTGTACCTCTATCTTCTTAGGGTGGTTTGTGCCCCGTTCACTGCTTCGTAATGAGTTTACCAATTGGGGCACCGTGTCGGTCATGTTCTTTCAACTATGGCTCTTTGCCATCCGTTTCGTATGCCCTGTTTGTATCATGATCATTTTCCTGCGACAGATGGGAATCGTGTGATGGAACATGAAAGGATTTGATATCAAAAAACACTTCATATTACGGAAATCAGACCGCATAGCTCTGCTCTTCCTTTTGTCGTTGGGGGCATTGGCCATGTTGGTTGTCATGGGCATTGACTTTATGGGTGCATCCCGTAGCATGACTGATAGCGACACGGTGCGTGTTGCCAATACAGCTACGGGGGCACAAAAGGCAGCAAGCCAGCGTGCACCCGTGTATTACCGGCAGGAAGAACAGCGAGTGGAGCGTTTCCCTTTCGACCCGAATACAGCCGACAGTACAGCCTTGCTTCGTTTAGGCTTGCAGCCGTGGCAGGTGCGAAGCATCTATCGTTATCGGGCCAAGGGAGGTATCTTTCGCAAGCCCTCTGATTTTGCCCGTCTTTACGGACTCACGGTCAAGCAATATCGTGAACTCCTGCCTTATATTCGTATTGCTGACGACTACAGACCGGCAGCGGAACGCTATGGCAGTAGTCCGGCAAAGCGCGACACTCTTACGGCAGCAGCGAGTGCTACAACTGTCATGGAGCCGCGTCCTGCCTATCGTGCAAAACTACAACCAGGTGAACGAGTGTCAATCAATGAGGCCGACACCACGCTGTTGAAGCGTATTCCTGGCATTGGCAGCTATTTCGCCCGACGCATTGTAACGTATCGCCAACGCCTCGGAGGCTTCTATGATACTGCGCAGCTCCTGGAAATCAAGAATTTCCCGGCAGCCTCCTTGTCTTATATGGAAGTGGATGCTTCGAAAATTACACGCTTGAATGTGAATCAGCTGACGTTACATCAGCTCAAGGCGCATCCCTATATCAACTATCTCCAAGCACAGGCCATCATCGACTATAGAAACAGCAAGGGGTTGCTGCGTTCCTTAGACGACCTCAGTCTGCATCCTGACTTTCCACCGGAAGTGAGGGCACGCCTACAACCGTATGTATGTTTCTGACTTTTGAAACCAACACCCTTCCTACGTTCAGCACTCGTTCAGCGCTCGTATATTTGTGGAGAAATACGAGTGCACATCGAGTAATCCTCGTGCGCAGCACGAAGCAAAAAGGGAACATCTAAAGACAAACGGCAAAGTACCTCCCCACAATGAGGACGAACTATCTTTCGCGCGTAGATGCCATCAGATGACCAAGGCTATGCATGCACCGAGGTACAGGCTTAGGAGAGGGTAAACAGATGGGATATTGGAAAGTCGTAGTTCTTTATGAGTTCGTCTGTCCATGATTTCAAAGAAACAATGGATGGGGCAAAAAAGCTTTTATTTGGCGGTGAAATGCAAAAAAACTAATTTCACCGCTGAATAAACGCTATTTTCACATATTGAGTTTGTCGTTAGAGTGTCTGAAGTGACAGAACAAAAGCTACATGGCATCCTTGGCGCGGTGTATCAGCCAGTTCGAGCATACCGCCTTGCTGAATCACCATTCTGCGACTTAGAGACAAGCCGATTCCGCTACCGCTTCGTTTGGTGGTGAAGAATGGTACAAAGAGTGACTGGCGATTTTCGGCAGGGATGGGAAGGCCATCGTTACCTATATACAGACTCACTTGTTTATCGTGAAGACTGTCTTCAAGGACATCTATGAGCAACTTCTGTGCATTGGCCTCGATGGCATTCTTTACTAAGTTTATCAATACCTGGCGTAACATACCTGCATCAGCACTGACTTTCAAATCAGGAGAGACGTTTACTTCCCATGCCAATTGGGGATAGGCTTTGCTGATATCGTCAATCATTGTTCGCAGAGCGACTTCGCCCATTTTCGGTTTCTCCAGTTCAGACATCTTCCGATAGTTAACCACAAAGTTACTCATGTGTTGAGAAGTATCAAAGATGGCACGTATGCCATCCTCAAGTGGCGTCCCCTTTACATCGGAACGGTTCAACAATGACTGGCTAATGCTGGTGATGGGCGCTGTTGCGTTCATCATCTCGTGTGTCAGTACACGGGTGAGCCGCTCCCACGATTCCACCTCGTTCTGGTTCACCTGTTGACGGATGGTCTCACCCAACTGATTCAGCGTTTCCTGCATGGCGCGTTCGCCAGGCAGCAGGCTGTGTGTAGGCATACGGAAGGTGAAGTCACGATTACGGATGGCTTCCTGCATCAGATGGGCACGAAGACGAAGTTTCCGCTGATGGTGAATAAATGCAATCAGCAGAACTACGCACACGATACCTATTATAATAAGAAGCCACATCATAGCCGTTTCATCTTATTGTAGAGCGTCTGTCGGGTAATTCCAAGAAGTTCTGCAGCCTGAGTGAGATTGCCGTGACAATGGTCGATGGTACGACGGATGTGTTCCTTTTCCATCTCATCGAGGCTGATGATTTCGTTCTGCATATCGAGCACATCCTTCAGCTTGCGTACCAGTTCATCATTGTCCCACGGCTTGGTGATGAAGTCGGCCGCTCCGTTCTTCAATCCCTTTACAGCCAGATTGACATCGGCGTATGCAGTCAGCAATACGACTGGTGTCTGCGGATGCTGCTTACGGATGGTTCGAAGCCAGAACAGACCTTCGTTGCCATTGTTGACACCAAGCGTAAAGTTCATGTCGAGCAGGACTAAGTCGACGGGCTGCTGAGCCATCAACTTCAGGATTTCTTCGGGCTGGATAGTGGTCAGTACACGCTCGAAAGTATCATCCAGCAGATAGTGCATCGCTGTCAGAATTGAAGCATTGTCATCTACGATAAGTATGGTTCCGTACTTGTTCATGGGTGCAAAGTTACTACTTTCCGTCTAAAAATCATACAAAGGGGTGTATGAAGATTAGACGATCTGCATCCAGGCAACCTAAAATGCTTGCAGAGTATGAAATAAACATCTAACTTTGCATCAGCGAAAACAAGAATTGAGTATGAAACAAGCATTGATAATCCTCCTTGTGTTTACAGCCGGACAGTCACTGGCTCAGGGCGAGTGGTCCATGCAGCAGTGTATGCAGTACGCTGTGGAGCATAACCACGAAGTGAAGCGTGCAGAGCTGGAACTTGACAACTACAAGGCCAGCAAGACTGGAGCCATCGGACGATTCCTGCCTTCTGTGGATGCCAGCATCGGTGCCCAGTACAACTTCGGACGTGCCATCGACCCTGAGACAAACGGCTATACCGATGTGAGCACCTTCTATAATGGCTACTCGTTATATGCCTCACTACCTGTCTTCGATGGCTTCAGCCGCATTCATGCTTTGAAAGCCGCCGGGGCCAGTACATTGATGGGGCGAGCCAGCTTGCGCCAGAAGCAGGATCAGACCGCATTGAATGTCCTGCAAGCTTACACCAATGTTGCCTATTACGAAGGTTTGGTCAAGATGGCTGACGAGAAAGTGCAGGAAACAGAACTACTACTAAAACAGATACGCCTGTTGGAAGAGGTGGGACGCAAGAGTGCTGCTGATGTGGCTCAGGTAGAATCACAGAAAGCAGAAGCCGACTATGAGCTGACCCGCCAACAGAATCTCTATGCATCGGCCATGCTGGAACTGAAGAAGACGATGGCTTTCCCCATGCAGGATACGTTGTTGCTGTCAGTCCGTAACGTGCGAACTCTAAGTCCGTCAGGTACGAACTCAGAGTCCGCAACGTACGGACTGGGACTCGTACAAGAATTGAATCCGGAACTACAGGCTGCCCAATATCAAGTGCAAGCCAGCAAACATGAGTGGCATCAGGCCCGCGCAGCCTTTTATCCATCTCTCTCGTTGAGTGCGGGTCTGAACACCACTTACTATCATACGCTTCATTCCGATGTTGGAGAGTCATTCAGCAATCAGTTCAATAACAATATGGGTGAATATGTGGGTGCCACATTGAGTATTCCCCTGTTCAATCGCCTGCAGACCATTACGAGCATACGGAAGGCCAAGAACAACTATCGTATTGCCCAGGAGACATACAAGCAGAAACAGCTGGAGTTGGAGAAACTCAGTCGTGAGGCTTGGCAGGACTGGCAAGGCTATCTGAAACAGACAGTGCAGATGGTGGAGAAAGTAGAAGCCGACAGCATCGCCTATCAACTGACGAAACGCCAATTTGAAGAAGGGTTGAGTACGGCTATCGACTTGCGTACCACTTCAGCACAATTGCTGAATTCAAAGGCAACGCTGCTGCAGTGCCAACTGATGGCGATGGTGAAGGAACAATTGGTAAGATATTATAACGGAGAAACGATATGGACAGAATAATAGAAAAGACAAAGTCGCAAAGACTGATGAAGTATTGGCCGTATGCTGCAGGCGGTGTATTGTTGCTGCTAATAATCTGTTGGCTGGTTTTTGGCAATCACGCCTCTACGCTGAAAGTCAATGCCGATGACCTGACAATGAGTGAGGTAACACGTGCAGAGTTCAAGGATTATGTGCGCACCAACGGACAGGTAATGCCCATCCAGGTGGTGCAGATCTCGCCCGAGGAGGGTGGCATCGTGATGGAGAAGATAGTAGAAGAGGGTTCGCACGTCAAAAAGGGCGATGTCATCGTCCGCCTGAGCAACTCGAATCTCGACCTTCAGATTCTGAATGCTGAGGCAGAACTTGCCGAGAAACAGAATCTGCTGAGAAACACCCAAGTGGCCATGCAGCAAGACCGACTGAATAACCAGACGGAACAGGCTCAGTTGGATATGGACACGCAGCGCAAACAGCGCACATTCGAGCAGAACAAACGACTCTATCAGGAGGAACTCATTAGTCGTGAAGACTATATCCAGTCGCAGGAAGACTATCAGCTCTCTGCCAAGAAACGTTCGTTAGTATCGAAGCGCCTGAAGCAGGACAGCATCTATCGCACAGTTCAGATGGACCAGATGGAAGATAACCTCGACAACATGCGAAAGAACGTGGTGCTCGTCCGTCAGCGCAAGGATAAGCTCGAAGTACGGGCTAACATCGATGGCGAGTTAGGCCTGTTAGATATTGAACTGGGTCAGAGCATCAGCCCCGGGCAGAAGATTGGTCAGTTGAACGACCTCTCTGACTATAAGGTGCAAGCACAGATAGACGAACACTACATCGATCGAGTTCGTCAAGGCTTGACGGCTACATTTACTCGTGGCGATAAGCAATACCAGTTGCAAGTCCGCAAGGTCTATCCAGAAGTCCGTGAAGGCAAGTTCCGTTGCGACTTCATCTTTCGAGGCGAGCGTCCTGAGAACATCCGCACAGGCCAGACCTACTACATCGACCTCGAACTGGGACAGCCAGAGCAGGCCGTCCTCATCCCTCGCGGCACGTTCTTCCAAACCACCGGCGGACAATGGATCTTCGTCCTTGATAAGAGCGGCTCGAAAGCCTATCGCCGCAACATCCGCATAGGCCGTCAGAACCCGCAGTATTACGAAGTCCTCGAAGGCTTGGAGCCAGGCGAGCGCGTCGTCACCAGCGGCTATGAGGCATTCAAAGACAATGAAGTGTTAGTAATCAAATAGACAATAACAATATGAAGAGTTATCTGAAATTCCTGAGTCATCACAGGCTGTTTACCATTATCAATATCGTAGGGCTGTGCCTATCGATGGCATTCCTGCTGTTGCTGGGCGACCTTATCTATCGCCAGACAACGGTAGAAAACTACCAGACACGAGGCGACCGTATCTTCGTAGTAGGTAATGAAGAGTTTATGATGTCACACTTCCGTGTGGGTCAGAAACTGCAAGACCGTTTCCCTGAGATAGAAGACTGGTGTTCCGCATCGGGTATGGAGATGACATTTACCATCAAGGGGCAGGAGGCGAAGACAAAGACGCTGCTCACAGCGCCAAACTTCTTTGAGTTCTTCGACTACAAGTTACTCAATGGAGATAAGAAGAAGGTGCTCAATGCGCCTAATCATATGGTAGTTAGCAAGAAGTTTGCTCAGCGTTATTGGCCAGATGGTGATGCTGTAGGCAAAGAAGTCGTTCTTGGCGACGAAAAAGATGCCGACGGACACATTACCTATACCGTCAGCGGTGTGATGGACGATTTCGACCGTTCAGTTATCCCTGACACATACGAATGTGTAGTTAATCTGGAGAATCTGCGCCAGCTTCATGCCTCGGCATACACTGAGACCATGAACAATGCTGCCAGTTGTGTGCTGTTCCTGATGGAGCGCGAAGGTTGCAACCTTCGTAGTAAGATAAGCGATATGCGCGAATATCTGAAGACCTTCTTCTGGATCTATCGGATGGAAGCCGTAAAGGAGTTGACGCTTACCCAGCTCTCTACGCTCTATTACGATGCCAAGGAGTGTTCTTTTGAGGGTGACGACCTTAATCATGGCAGTCGCGATATGGCTCATCTTTACGTGATAATTGCCTTACTTGTATTGGTGTTCGCCATCTTCAACTATGTAAACCTGAGCGTGTCGCTTACCACAGAGCGTTCTAAGGAGATGGCAACAAGACGACTGTTGGGTCTGTCTCGCCTGCAAGTCTTTGCAAAACTGATAGGCGAAAGTATCCTCTTTACTGCGATGGCTTTCGTCATTGCCTATCTGATGGCACTTTCTCTGCAAGACAAGGCGATGGAAATGGCTAACTGTCCATTGAATTTGCTGAAGGATACAGGCGTTATTACTATTGTTGCTTTCCTGCTCGGCATCATCCTCGTAGGCTCAATGGCAGGTTTCGCACCAGCCACGATACTCAGCGGCTATCAGCCTATCGACATAGTACGCGGCACTTTCCGTCGCCGTGTGCGTCAGCGCTGGAGTCATGTGCTGATGGTGATACAGGCCATCTTTGCTATCGTTATGCTAACTGTAACTCTCCTGCTCAGCAGCGGCATTCGCGAAAGGATGAACCAGCCACTGGGATATGACGTGGAAAACATCCTTGAGACTTGGGGCATTAATAACCTCAGCGAAAGTCAGCGGCAGACATTCCGCAGCAAATTGCTCGCAATTCCAGAGGTAGAGGCAGTTGGCTACGGCTATGGCACTCCCGTTGAGGGACTGGAGAATAATACGACCACCGCCGATGACGGAACAGTGGTCAGCATGCGATATCTGATTGGCGACAGTTGCTTCTACAACATCCTGAATATCCACCCAGAGAGAACCTATACAGACAATGGCAGGGGTGTGAACCACCAACTGCTTCGGCAGTTTGGCAAACGCGATGACGAGCGGAAGATAGTAACTGCCAATGAATCCCTAAACTTTGAAGTAGCGGCAGTGTATTCTGATTTGGTCTATCAGAACGTGATGAAAGAAGCAGAGCATCCTACACCGTTTATAATTATCAATGCAAAGGAATTCCATGATGATGTGGAAACCTTTGCGAACAGACAATATGGAAAGCCTCGCCAGGCACTTGTCAAGTATCATGGGAATCGCGAGAAGGTGGAAAAGGCTATGTCGAGTCTGATGAAAGAACTTACTGGTTATGAAGCTCCAGAAGTCCATTTGCTCAGCCAGAAACACAGGGAGTGGTACAAGGACTATGAGCGGTTCCTCAGTGTGCTGACGATCTTTACTGCTGTTGCCCTGCTGATTGCCCTGCTCGGTCTGATGGCTATGAACAGCTACTTTGTCAGTCAGCGTCGCCGCGAGATTGCTATCCGTCGTGTCTTTGGTGCAGAGATTGGCGGCATCACTTTGCGCTTGCTCTTTACTGTAATCATTCAGTCTGTTGTTGCTATGGTTATCGCCATACCGCTTTCCTGTTGGCTGGCTCCAATGGTCAGCAGCATTTCTGGTCTTACCATCAAGATGGAGTTTATACCACTACTGCTCTCTCTTGTCATCGTGCTCGCCGTCAACCTGCTTACCGCAGCCTTCCAAGGCTGGCACGCAGCAACCGAGAATCCCATTAATAGTATCAAGAACGAATAGAAACATGAAGAGTTATTTCAAATTCCTGTCGCGCAACAAGGCCTATACCTTTATTAATATAGCAGGCCTGGTGGTATCTCTGATGTTCATTATCCTCATGGGCGACTATGCCTGGAGGCAGTACAGCATTGATTCGTGGCACAAGAATGCCGACCGCATCTACCTGACGGGTAATGATGAGGATTTCTTTATGTGGCCGCAGGCTGCACAAGAGATAAAAGAGATGTGCCCAGAAGTGGAACAAACGTGTTGCGTGATGAGTCAGAGAGGCCGTATTAAATATGGTCAGCGAGAGGTGAAGGAAGGAGATAAGGAGAATGGCATCATCATGCTCACAGACTCTACATTCTTCCGTTTCTTCGATTTCGATCTGCTTGAGGGAGACAAACTGACAGCCCTCAATGCACCTGATAAATGTGTCATCACGCAGAGACTGGCCAAGTGACTCTTTGGCGAAAAGAATCCCATCGGTGAGGCCTTGCAGATTGTTGGTCAACGCTCTGTCTTCATGAACAATGAAGATCCGTATGACTCGACGCTGGTCTATATCGTCGGCGGCATCGTGAAGGATTTCGACCGCACAGTCCTGCCCAATGAGACGCAACTCATTGCCAGCATGGAGCGTTTCCCTCAGGTGATGGGCTATACGCTTAGACCCCATTCCTTTGCTTCTGGGCAGACAGGTGCCTGTAAGGCATTTCTCATGCTGAAATCAGGCGCTTCACTTGATGCCAAGAAAAAAGTGATAGAAGACTATCTGGCCAAGAATTACATGTGGGCACATATGGACAATCATGAGTTCATCGCAACACCACTGACAGACATCATGTTTGCACCTCAGAACAATGGCTATGGCATGCAGAAAGGGGACAAGACGAGACTTCACATCCTTTTGGCAGCCGTTTTGGCCATCCTATTCTTTGCCGTCAGCAACTACATCAACCTGACGGTAGCGAATACAGGCTTTCGCGCCAAGGAGATGGCTACGCGACGGCTATTTGGCAGTAGTCAGTGCCAAATCTCGCTGAAACTGATTGCAGAATCGACGTTGATGATAACCGTTGCCTTCCTCTTGGGTCTTGCTTTGGCATTCGGTTTTCAGGACGATGCTGCAGAACTCTTCAGAGGCAAGATAGCCTTGCTCAATGATGTCAGCGTCAGCACGGTGAGCGTCTGCCTAGGTTTCATCCTGCTCGTAGACATTATCTCTGGCATTATGCACTCGTATCAGATTTCCCGCTTCCAACCCATTGACATTGTGAAAGGCAACTTCCGCTACCACTCCAAGATGGTAATGGGGCGGTTGTTCATCATTGTGCAGAATGTCGTTACGGTCACGATGCTCACAGCAGCCCTCGTCATCTGGCTACAACTAAATCACCTCATTCACGCACCCTTAGGCTTCAATACAGAACGACTCTATTATGTGAACGTGCCAGAGGGCAAGAGCCAGACAGTCAGGAGCCAATTAGAGAAGATGCCCTTCGTAGAGCGCATCGGTGAGTATAGCGGAACAACCTTTGTCACCTACAG
>CAMAMZ010000002.1 GCA_945837185.1 uncultured Bacteroidales bacterium
ATATAATACCTTATTAATAGAGTATCATACGATTGGACTTTGCCATTCTGCGCAGATTGAGCACGGCATAACGCATACGACCTAATGCCGTATTGATGCTTACCTGTGTGGCTTCAGCTATTTCCTTAAACGACATTTCCTGATAGTAACGCATGTATACCACTTCACGCTGTGTGGGCGGTAGGAAGTTCACGAGACGTTGCACATCGGTCAATACCTGTTCATAGATGACATGGTTTTCGATGCTACATTCCACCACATTACTTCCTTCAACAGTGGATAGGTCGTTGTCGGTTCCTACATCTACCCTACCTTCCTTGATACGGTCACGGAAGATATCCATAATTTCATTGTGCGCTATACGCATGAGCCATGCCAAAAACTTTCCAGAAGCCACATATTTACGTTCGTGCATCTTCACAATGGCCTTCACAAATGTTTCCTGAAAGATATCGTCGGCTATTTCGCGCTCATGAACAACAAACATAATATAAGCATAGAGCTTCGACTGGGTGCGTTCCAACAACAAGTCGAATGCCTTATTACACCCTTCTACATACGCTATTGCCAACTCTTCGTTGGTCATCAATGAGAGTTCTTTCATCTCTATATTGTTTAATTTGTTACGAAGTAGAAATATGCAATAGGCAGGTCAATTTTTTAATTAGTATTTGCAAATTTACGTGTTTTTATCTTTCACACCAAATTTTAAGTAGAAAAAAGTAAGTATTGAACTGTAAGAACCTCTCTATACCCCAATCATTCCCCATGCTTTACAAGCAAATTTCTTCTTTGACGCTTATCAAGAAAACTATCGATAATCATCCTTTTACATCTTTCTGCAAATCGTATATAGTGCCAAAGCATGTATCTTTGCAACTGTTAGCAAGACCTCCACGGGAGGCCCTGCCGACAGTAACAATATGTCTAACCCTTTAAAAAGAAAGGTAAAAAGATGAAAAGGATAACACGTAACTTAAAGAACATTGCGCACAAAATGGGCCAATCATTCATTGAGGCCATGACCATTTATGGCAACTCTTTATTGAAAGGCAGAGGCTACACTTGCTAAGCCTTTATCAGATGTACAACTTGCACCCTACAAACAGGGTGCGAGGTTGTGTTGGACCATAGAAATAGCCCGAATCACGATAGGTGCCCTGGTCAATGTCTTTCTGAAACGCATTGAACATGTTCTGCACACCTGCGTTGACTTGCATCTTCAGGTGGTCGCGCAACACAAAGGTATAAGCAGCCTTCATGCCCAGTTCCATGAACTGTGGTGTATGTACCATCTCATCTTTTGTAATATAAGAATAAATGTAATCGGATGGTATATCGTCGGAAGGTGCGAAATGCGGTACGTACATACGTCCGGTGTATATGCCTGACAAGGATACTTCAAACCGTTTCCATGGTTGGGCCATCAGTGTAAAATATCCATAGGCGTGGGGAGTGCGAGGCATGTTGCGTACAGCCTCCACTTCCTCGTTTTCACTCCAGGTGGTAGCTTGCTTATACCTGCTTTGCTGCAAGGTGAACCCTATCTGCAACGAGACATCATTGCCATGAGCTATTTTCGCATCGAGATTGACACCATACACATTTGCACCACTTCCGTTTCTACGTTCCTGAATGGTATTTCCTTGATTGTCAACGCCTATATTCTGTAGATAGAATACATGATCCAAGGTAGTATAAAATAGTTCTGCCAAGAGATTCAACTGGAAATGCCCTACAAAAGTCGTATAATCCATTGAACCACTGAAACTGTTGGAACGTTCAGGCTTTAATCCGTTGGCAATCTTGATGAGCACACCCTCTCCTCCTACTGCTGTAACATGCAGGTCTTCATCATAGGCTTGCGGTGCACGGAAGCCTGTTGACCAAGTAACTCTACCTTGCAGATTCCGTGTTGGCTTCCACAATAAATTGACACGCGGACTGAGGATAGGGTTATCTATAAGGTTATGGTTATCCAGGCGCAATCCCGTCAAAAGCGTAAACGTACCTATCGACCATTCCGACTGGGCAAATACACTTGCAATGCGCACGTCTTGATTGAGGTCGCGCTGATAGCCAATCATGATGTCGTGCAAGGAATTGTACTGATATTCCGCTCCCGCAGTCAATGTTGCCGGAGCAAAAAGCAAGCGACGTAATTTTCCTGTATAGGTGACACCGCCCACGAAAGTAAGATCCTTGGTTTTGCCATAAGCATCCGGATTCTGCTGCGCCCCATAATAACTATTGCGGTCGACATGCTGCACCGAACTGAAAAGAGATATTTTATGGTTATACTCATTCCAATACTGGTCGAAATTGATACCACCACTGTTAATGATATGACGCGTTTGCTCCGTTATATCCGATTGGAAAGGTTCCATATCAAACTTATTTCCTCCGCGTCGGAACTCATTGGTTGTGTGATATTCCACGCCCAACCTACTCATCAGCGACGGACGATAGTATGCCCGCAAGCCAAAAGTATGACTATTCAGTTTTCCTATTTCCGAAAAGCCATCATCATCGGCATCATAGGCCTGCCGATTACGATAGGATTCGTAGAGTGCCACCCCATAAACATTGTCTTTAGACACCAATGAAGCATTGGCTCCCACATAATCCTCCCAAGCCTTCCCGTCAAGATACGACAAGGTGTTGGTCGCCTGGAAAGAGTTGTTCACCGGGTCTTTGGTAATAATATTAATGGTGCCACCCACAGCATTGGCTCCAAAGAGAGCCGAGCCACCACCTCTCACCACCTCTACCCTATCGATCATACTCACAGGAATCTGTTCCAGGCCATACACGCCAGAGAGTGCGCTCACAACAGGTCGGCTATTGATAAGTATTTGTGAATAAGGGCCTTCCAAACCATTGATACGCACTTGTGGAAATCCACAATTCTGGCAATTGTTTTCTACCCGCAGCCCCGACTGATAGCTCAAGGTCTTGGCCAAATCGGTAGAGTTTACCGTTTCAAAAAGCTTAGTACCGAGCACATTGACCACCACGGGCGCATCTCTTCGGCTTACTTCATTCCGATTGGCCGACACTACCACTTCGGCCGCCTTCATGGACACATCCTCCAATGCAAAATGCACGTCGGTAGTGTATGCTTCGCTCACCGTAACCTGCTTTTCTTGCATCTCATAACCGAGCAGCTGCACACGCAAGGTATAAGTTCCACTCTTGGTGAACGTAAAGGAAAACTTTCCCTCATGATTGGATATAGTACCCTGTTTGGTTTCAATAACAAGTATCGTGGCATGCGACAGACTCTCCTCGGTGGTTTTATCAATCACATGTCCCGTTATGCGATTGCCATGCTTAACAGGTTCAGTATGCATGGCTCTGGCGTAGACAGCCATGGTCATGATCATTGTCATGAGAAATAAAAGCTTTCTTTTCATGTTTTGTGAATATTAACAGTTGATAATTAAAGACACTATTAAACGTGGCTGCAAAGTTAAAGAAAAACTACCGTAAATACATGTTGGTCTTTATACCCAAAAATTGGTATTTCCTTACACATTTCCCTATGCTACAAATCATTATTCAGGATAGAACGCGCACGCACGAAGACAGAAAATAAAAAAACATAAGAGCCTCATAAGAAAAAACACATCATTTTATTTTGTTCTCCACCCGATTTCATGTAACTTTGCAACATGAAGCAAGCAATGATCTTTGCAGCAGGACTGGGTACACGTCTCAAACCTATCACCGAACATATTCCCAAAGCCTTGGTAGAAGTTGGTGGTAAGCCTTTGTTGGAACATGTATTGCTACGCATGCGTGATGCCGGATTTGAACATATTGTCATCAACCTGCATCACAAAGCTGACCAGATTGTGGATTTCCTACACGCAAAAGGAAACTTTGGCTTAGACATCCAACTGAGTGACGAGCGGGCACAACTCCTCGACACAGGTGGAGGTATACGCCATGCCATTCCTTTGTTTGACAGCAACCTACCCATATTGATACACAACGTGGATATATTGAGTAACGTTGATTTAAGCAATTTCTATGAGCAAGGCACACAGCATGATGCTACGCTTTTAGTGAGTCAACGGAAGACACAACGCTACCTGCTGTTCAACCACGACAACCGCCTTGAAGGCTGGACAAATATCGCTACCGGTGAGGTAAAGACACCTTATCGGCAACTGAGCGTTGCAGACAGCGCCCATTACGCCTTTGCAGGAATCCATCTGATATCGCCTTCTCTCCTGCCTTTGCTCCGCAACGAACAGAGAACAGCATTTGGCATCATCGACTTTTATCTTGCCCAATGTGCCCACTTTGATATCAGCGCCCATATAGAGCAAGGCCTCAAGTTGCTGGATGTAGGTAAGCCCGAAACATTGCCACAGGCTCAGGCCTTTTTACAAGCCATGCAGGAGCCTGCTGACGAATAGCCATCATATTAGAACATTATAAACTTAATAACATGCAACAGAAGATTATCATACTCGATTTCGGTTCGCAAACCACACAGCTCATAGGACGCCGTGTTCGCGAACTCGACACCTTCTGCGAAATTCTTCCGTATAACAAGTTTCCCAAAGACGACCCTTCTGTCATCGGTGTGATTCTGAGCGGATCTCCTTATTCTGTACACGACCCGGAAGCATTCCGTGTTGACCTGAGTCAGTTTGTAGGGAAGGTTCCTGTATTGGGAATTTGCTATGGCGCGCAGTTCATATCCCACACTTTAGGAGGAAAGGTTGAAAAGGCTGACTCACGTGAATATGGCCGTGCTCATTTGGAAACGGTTGACATGCAGAATCCTCTCTTCCATGGCTTTGAACCTCACTCGCAGGTATGGATGAGTCACGGTGATACCATTACGGCTATCCCTGCCGATTGCGAGGTAATAGCCTCTACTGCTGATGTGAAATACGCTGCTTATGCCAGCACGAAGCATCCGATTTGGGCAGTACAATTCCATCCTGAAGTGTTCCACACCATTCAAGGCAGCCTGCTGCTCAAGAACTTTGTCGTTGACATTTGCGGTTCCACCCAAAGTTGGAGCGCAGCCTCGTTCGTTGATACCACAGTAGCTGAACTGAAGCAGCAATTAGGTGACGACAAGGTAATCTTAGGACTGTCTGGTGGTGTTGACTCCTCTGTGGCCGCAGTATTGCTGCACAGGGCTATCGGCAACAGACTGACCTGTATTTTTGTTGACCATGGCATGCTCCGCAAGAATGAGTTCCGCGATGTGATGCACGACTATGAGTGCTTAGGACTCAATGTTATTGGCGTTGACGCAAGTGCCAAGTTCTTCGCTGATTTGGCAGGCGTAACCGATCCGGAACAAAAACGTAAGATTATTGGTAGAGACTTTGTTGAAGTATTCAACGCTGAAGCCAAGAAGATAGAAGGCGCCAAATGGCTGGCACAAGGAACCATCTATCCCGACAGAATCGAGAGCCTCAACATTACAGGAAAAGTAATCAAGAGTCATCACAATGTGGGCGGCCTTCCTAAAGAAATGCATCTCTCGCTCTGCGAGCCCCTTAAATGGCTGTTTAAGGATGAAGTGCGAAGAGTGGGCCGACAGTTAGGGATGCCGGAACATCTTATAACCCGCCATCCTTTCCCCGGCCCCGGATTGGCAGTACGTATTCTTGGCGACATTACACCCGAGAAGGTACAGATACTACAAGATGCTGATGATATCTACATCCGCGGTTTGCGCAACTACAAGGTATGCTTGTCGGGCGAAGAGGCTCGCAGGGTATTGGCTGCCGGCATTCCTGCCACTATGACAGATGGAGAGATAGAAGTGTCGCTCTACGACCAAGTATGGCAAGCAGGCACGGTATTGCTCTCTACTGTTCGCAGCGTTGGCGTGATGGGTGATGAACGTACTTACGAGCATCCCGTGGCACTGCGTGCCGTTACTTCAACCGATGCCATGACAGCCGACTGGGCTCATCTTCCCTATGACTTCCTGGCAAAAGTAAGCAATGAGATTATTAATAAGGTGAAGGGAGTGAATCGTGTATGCTACGACATTTCCTCAAAACCCCCATCGACAATTGAGTGGGAGTGATTATCGTGACTGTAGCACTTCTACTTGCAATGTAATGTAAAAAGAAGAAGCGTTAAACAGCTATCTCCCAAACATTCGTATAGTCAAGCCACCATTTGAACTCTTGGCAAAGGGCGCAAGTGGTGGCTTTCCATTCCGAATTTCATTGAACACAGGCAAACTATTATGTATTACATATCAAAAACAATGGAGGTTTCGGCCTGCCATCAACTGCATCTCCCGTATCCAAGCAAATGCTCCAAGATTCATGGACACAATTGGATCATTACCGTTTACTGCAAATCGGAAGAGCTTAATCAAGAAGGAATGGTATGCGACTTCAAGCATATCAAAGACCTGATTCACGGTTACCTCGACCATGGGAATTTGAACGAACTGCTGGATTGCAATCCTACAGCAGAGAATATTGCCAAATGGATTGTGGACAGAGTGCCCAATTGCTATAAGGCTATGGTACAGGAATCAGAAGGAAACATTGCTCTTTATGTCAAGGATGAAAAAGACGGAGGGTTGTGACCGTGAAGATTAACGAGATATTCTACTCGATACAAGGTGAGGGGTTTCATACTGGAACTCCTGCCGTTTTCGTTCGTTTCAGTGGTTGTAACCTAAAATGTCCGTTCTGCGACACCAACCACCAAGATGGCGAGGAATACTCCATTGATGAAATAATTGACAAGATTCAGTCATACGCCTGCAAATTTATCGTTATCACGGGTGGTGAACCTTCCTTGCAACTGACGGAAGCGTTCGTTGACAAACTCCACCAGCTGGGGTATTACATTGCTGTAGAAACCAACGGAACAAAGGATCTGCCCAAGGTTGACTGGATTACCTGCTCTCCCAAAGGTGATTGGGTGAAGCAGGGAAGTGAGGTTGTCAAAAGGCATTATAACGAAGTGAAGGTGGTGAACGATGGCAGCAATGATGTGAACCAATGGCTGTCGATTTCGGCCGACCACTATTTCCTGCAACCCTGCGACACAGGCAACAAGGAGAAAAACCTTGCTATTATCCATGACACAATTGCCAAGTGTCTTGCCAACCCCTTATGGAGGATTTCTTTGCAGACACATAAAATACTAAACGTTAGATAAGGATTGCTGCCACAACAGCATGAAAAAGGCACTCTAAAGTTTCTTTAAAAGTCAGTCAACCGCAAGAAGCAGGCATTGGCAAGTTGATGCTGTGATTCGACAAGGATGACTGATACGCTCGCCTACCACCCAAATGATATGTCCTTGCGCATCTTCCACTACCAACTGACGTTGTTTGGCAAGCAAGTTCTTTTTTCTATCGGTCAGGAAATCGCTCACTAACTTAGAACCTGTCATCCCTAAAGGGACAAAGCGGTCGCCAGCCTGTAGTGTACGTACTTTCAGTGGAAAACGCACCGATGAAGCATCCAGGAATGCCCTATGGGGATTGCTATCAAAAGAGAAGTCGCTATCTATCATCGTTAAGGATACATGAAACCGGCACTCGGGAGACTTGACAGGATATATGCCTGGTTCTGGAATCGTACATACTAAGGACGGGAGCGTTTGACGTTGTGCCATGATAAAGGCATCACGGTCTGTGATGACCACATATTTGTCTGCAACCCATTGTTTTCCACTCTTTGTTTGTTTGGCTTTATGACATGACAGGAACGAAGTCTGCATACTTTCCAACCACCTTGCCATTTCACCAATTTGCGTTGAGGAAAAACCGAAAGGTTGGAAACAACGCCAAAGAACATATTGTGGCGAGGCTACGGTATGGAGTTGTTCATACGACAAATGCCACATCTTCTCCCCACCCTCATGCCTTTGCACCAAACTGCAGGCGGCCGGAATGGCACTGTCGGCCATCTTCATTACCTCTGCCAGATGCTGTGACATGCGATGCACACTTTCCGTGACAGAGGGGTTCATTTCCTCCAATAAGGGCAGGAGTTGCAACCGCACCTTATTTCGTTTCACATCAGCCACAAGATTGCTACTATCGGTGACATACCGCTGATTACGACTTTCCAGATAGGCGAGCAATGCCTTTTTTGACTCTTCCAACAAAGGGCGCACAATATGGCCACGTCGCGGAGCAATACCTGTCAATCCGTCAATACCGGTTCCTCTAATCATATTGAGCAGAACAGTTTCTATACTGTCCTCCCGATGATGGGCCACACAGATTTCGGCAGCCTTCATGTCATTGCGAAGCGTCTCAAAATAAGCATAGCGCAACTCACGTGCGGCCATCTCTATACTCACACCATGCGTTTCTGCATAATACTTTGTATCAAAATGCACACGATGGAGGGGAATGCCTTCCTGTTTACAAAGCGTTACACAAAACTGCTCATCTGCATCGGACTCAGCTCCACGCAGGTGGAAATTGCAATGTATGGCCTCTATACGATAGCCCAGTTCCTTGAGCAGCAACAACAACGCAACACTATCCGCTCCTCCAGAAAGCGCCACCAAGTGCACCTGCTCAAGGGAAAGCAGGTTATAACGGTTGATAAACGAACGAACACGATTACTCAACATACAATACAAGTCCCTTCAGATATTCTCCCTCCGGGTGATAGATATTGATGGGATGGTCGGCCGGCTGATGCAACTGGTGCAAGATGCGGACATTACGGCCTGCCTGCGCAGCTGCTGTAAACACAGCATTGCGGAAGTTTTCCTTGCTCACCACCTGCGAACAACTGAACGTGAAGAGAATGCCTCCTTTGCGAATGCGTTCCAATCCCTTTACATTCAAACGTGTATATCCCTTGAGGGCATTATGTAAGGCAGCACGGTGCTTGGCAAATGCCGGAGGGTCAAGAATAATCAAGTCATAAAGGTCGTCATGAGCATCAAGAAAACGGAAAGCATCATCGCAAAAGGCCTGATGACGGTTATCGCCGGGGAAGTTCATGGCAACATTACGATTCGTCAAATCAATTGCTTTGGCACTGCTATCCACGGAATGCACAAGGTGTGCCCCGCCTCTCATCGCATAGACAGAAAAGCCTCCTGTGTAGCAGAACATATTCAGCACCTGCTTGTCTTTGGCATACTGTTCCAAGAGCAAACGATTGTCGCGCTGGTCGACAAAGAAACCTGTTTTCTGGCCTTTGAGCCAATCCACGTGAAAAGCCAAGCCATTCTCGATAGCCCTGTTATCATCTATTCCACCGTAGAGGAAACCATTTTCCTGGCCCAGACCAGCCTTGAAAGGAAGAGTTGTTTCACTCTTATAAAAAATATTGTCTATACGGTGACCCATCACTTGTATCAACGCTTCGCATACCATCATGCGACAGCAATGCATGCCTACACTATGTGCTTGCATAACAGCCGTACGGCCATAACAGTCGATTACAAGACCGGGAAGGTTATCCCCTTCGCCATGCACCAAACGATAAGTATCATTCTGCGGATTACCGGCTATGCCAATCCGTTCACGCATAGCCAAGGCAGACTGCAGGCGAGCTGCAAAGAAAGCAGTATCTATCGCTTCCTGTTTAAAAGTCAACACACGTACGGCTATAGACCCAATCTGATAATGGCCGGCTGCAATCCATTCGCCCGCAGCTGTCAGCACATCAACAACATCTCCCTCTTCAATGCCTTCGTCCATGCGTTGAATGGCTCCTGAAAAAATCCAGGGATGAAAACGTTGCAGACTCTCTTCCTTTCCTTTCTTCAAAATAATGGTGCGGCGACTCATGGCGTTACCGCTCAATGGCTGATGGTGGTTGGGTGTCATATTCTGTGATTAAACATTTACCTTATTTATTATATTACCCCATATTAGTTGACAGGCTCTTCTGCAGATGCCTTTTCTTTCAGTTCGGGCGTAACTACCACATAGTCGTAATCACCTGTTGCCGTCAGACTGAGGATTTCATCATAAATCAGTATGCACGACCATGCATCGATGGCAGCATATTCCTTTTGCTTTTCGGTCAGCACGTCAGCCTCCCAATTAGAGAGGCGCTGCCGTTTGCAAATGCGTTGATGAAAAAGATTGGCATATAGTTTTTGCAACGACATATCTTGAATGCCAACCTTGCCCACCATTTGTTGCAAATCGATGAAACGGCCAGGCTTAAAAGGTGCCCTTTCATGAAGGGCACGCAAATCATTTTGCAGCGAAAGTCCTACCATAGGAACCTGTTTGTTTTCAAGCAAACGAATAAGACAGGGTGGTAGACCTATGAAATTGAGACGGAAAAGAAAACAGATATCTTGGGTAGCCACTTGCAACAACGAAACCTTATAGGTATGGCCTTTACGAAATGCCGGCCGTGTTTCAGAATCAATACCTATTATAGGTTGGCTAAGCAAATAGTCAACAGCTCTCTCAGCCTCTCCCTCGCTCAGTATAGTGATGATACGGCCCGAATATTTGACAACGGGCAACTTGGCAATCAGCTGCTTGTCAAACTTATTGTAAATCGTTCTTTTCATTACAACGGCAAAGTTAAGTATAAAATTTGAAAAAAGGGTTGCCCTTCCCTCACTTTCTGATTTGCACAAATAAAAAAAAGGAGGAATCCTGTCGTAATATGAGTTTTTTGCCGTATTTTTGCACTCGAAATATACACCAGAAACTTATAGTAGAAGAAATTCTTATAACGCAGAATAGCATCAAGAATGGCAAGAAAGACAAAAGAAACAAAAAAAACAAGATTCAGCGAGGTCATCGGCTTAGTGGGAGTTTTCAGTAGGGAGAAGGCTGACTTTCCAATGGGTATCGTATTGATAGCCATATCTATCCTGATGTTCATTTCCATGATTTCATACCTCACAACGGGGCAAGCCGACCAAAGTATTTTGGAAAATCTGCGCCCTGGAGAATGGATGAACACGGAGCGCGCCTTTGCCAACAAATGTGGCTCGATAGGTGCGATTGTTGCCTATTGGCTGATAACTTCTAACTTCGGATTGGCATCTTTCGCTGTACCGGTGTTTTTATTCATGGTATCGCTCCGCCTGTTGGGTGCCTATCATGTGAACCTATGGAAATGGTTTTTAGCTTTGTCTATAGCCATGGTATGGGCCTCTGTTACCTTTGCCAAATTTCTGACCCCTATTATGGGAAGTCTGATTTATTGTCCGGGGGGAAATCATGGCTTATATATTGTGCAGCAACTGGAAGCATTGCTGGGAGCCCCAGGGCTTACAGCCATATTACTGGTAACGGCAATCATCTACCTCACCTGTGTGAGTGCTGAAACCATACAGATTATCCGCCATTGCCTCAATCCTGTAGGTTACCTCACTTCAAAGGTGAAACTCACGATTGCCGACAATCTGTCGGAACCCATCATTAAAGAGGAGGATTCTTACACCGATAGTCAAACTGAAGAAGAGCCTGTTTCGACAGTATTGGATCTTACACCAGAGAACGCAATAGACGACAAGAGCCAGGATGGGCTTAACACTGAGAGCGATGGGAACGTGAACACCCCATCTGCTTCTGCCCTTCATGACCCTGAGGCCAAGAATCCATCTTCCGCTGAAAACAAGTTGACAGTAGAAGTTGCTCCCAATGAGGAGAAAGGCAAAGGAAGCATGAAAACAGCGGAAGAGATTCGGAAAACACCGATTGATCCAAGGGAACCTTTCACAAAGTATAAGTTACCTTCTCTCTCATTGCTGAAAACCTATGATAATGATGGCACTCCAGAGATAGACATGGAGGAAATAAAGGCCAACAACGCACATATTGTGAAGGTTTTGGGCACCTTTGGTGTTACGATTAAGGAGATTAAGGCAACGGTAGGCCCCACCATTACCCTTTACGAGATTACGCCTGGAGAGGGTATTCGCATCTCTAAGATACGAAATCTGGAAGATGACATTGCACTCAGTCTGTCAGCCCTCGGCATACGTATCATTGCGCCCATACCGGGAAAGGGTACTATTGGTATTGAGGTTCCCAATAAAAAGAAGAATATCGTTTCGATGGAGAGTGTGCTTGGAACCAAGAAGTTCAGAGAGACACAGATGGAACTGCCTATTGCCTTGGGCAAGACCATTACCAACGAAGTGTTTATGGTGGACCTTGTTAAGTTGCCACACTTATTAGTGGCTGGTGCCACAGGACAAGGAAAGTCTGTAGGCCTCAACGCCATTATCACCTCCCTGCTTTATAAGAAGCACCCTAACGAACTGAAGTTTGTGCTCATTGATCCGAAGAAGGTAGAATTTTCTGTTTATAACAAGATAGCCCCGCATTTTATGGCCAGTTTGCCAGAGAATGAAGAGGAGCCCATTATCACGGATGTACAGAAAGTGGTGCGCACGCTGAGTTCGTTGTGCAAGTTGATGGACAGACGCTATGATTTGCTGAAGATGGCAGGCGTCAACAAGATTAAAGACTATAACGCCAAATACCTTAACCATCAGCTCGACCTCACCAAAGGTCATGAGTACATGCCCTATATTGTAGTGATTATCGACGAGTTTGGCGACCTGATTATGACGGCTGGGAAAGAAGTGGAAATGCCTATAGCACGCATTGCCCAATTGGCTCGTGCCGTGGGTATTCACATGGTGATAGCCACACAACGACCCACCACCAGTATTATTACTGGAAACATCAAGGCTAACTTCCCGGGTAGAATGGCTTTCCGCGTAGGAGCACAGATTGACTCTCGTACCATTCTGGACAGGAAAGGTGCCGAGCAACTTGTGGGTCGAGGAGATATGCTTTTCCTGAATGGTTCGGAACCCATCCGTGTGCAATGTGCCTTTGTCGACACACCGGAGATTGTCAACATCAATGATTATGTTGCCGACCAGCCCGGTCCTGTAGAGCCACTTGAATTGCCAGAACCCACTGATGAAGCGCAAAATGGCAAGGGTGGCATGGGCGATGGTGCATCACTCAGTTCATTGGATCCTCTTTTTGAAGAGGCCGCACATGCTATTGTTGTAACCCAACAGGGGTCTACCAGTATGATTCAGCGACGCTTCTCCATTGGCTATAACAGAGCGGGCAGACTGATGGACCAATTGGAAAAAGCAGGTATTGTGGGTGCCGCTATGGGTGCCAAACCCAGAGAGGTACTGATTGCCGATGATAGTCAACTGAATGAGATTTTATCAAAGTTAAGATCATGAGAAAATTTGTTGTTCTTTTTATGGGATGGCTTTTGGGCATCACACTCTGTGCCCAAAATGCTACCGAGGCACGAAAAATCCTCGACAAGACAGCATCTATCGTTGCTGCCAAGGGTGGCGCAAGTGCACAGTTCACATTAACAAATAAAAAATTAGGTTCCGTTAGCGGTAGCTTATCGTTCAAGGGGCGCATGTTTCATGCCACTACCCCATCCACCCTTGTATGGTATAATGGCAAGACACAGTGGAGCTATGTTGTGGCCAATGAGGAGGTTAACGTGACAACACCCTCGGAGGCACAGCAGCTAAAGATGAATCCCTATCATTTTCTGCATCTCTACAAGTCGGGGTATACACTGGGCATGACAGAAAAGTCTACTGGCTACTGGGTACATCTATTGGCACAAAACAAGCAAAAGAGTGTGCAAGAGGTTTATATCTTGATACATAAAAAATCCTATAAACCAAGCATCGTGAAGATGCGCCAGACTAACGACTGGACAACCATTACCATCAGTAATTTTAAGGCCAAGAACCTTCCCAATAGCACATTCACTTTTCCGGCCAAGGATTTTCCCCAGGCTGAAGTGATAGACTTGAGAAAATAGAGTTCCTCATTTTTACACTGTTACCATTCGAACGGCATACTTTGGAGTAGCGTCCTCACATAAGGACGGCTCCAGTCTGCCTGATGGTATCGTTGGGATTGAAATGCCAGGATATCCAAGTCAATAACAACATAGCCGCATTTCCTATCCTCCCTGCTGGAACCCATTGCACATTCCATCTCTTTTAATACCGCATGCAATGCTTCATAGGTGGTATTCTCTACTGCTAACACTACCAGCATATTGCAGAAAGAAGGAGCCTCCATGCCTACGGCCTCTGTCTCTAAGATGTCGCTTTCCCATACCACATGCCACCGTTGGCGCAATTGCGCTACAGCATACGACAAATGATGCCATTTGTCGACATTCGAGCCTAAAGCCAAAAGTACCCTCTTAGGGTCTTTCAAAGTTGATTTAACTTGCAGGGTAGTCATTTCACATACAAAGTTAAGGAAAAACTTAAAGTATGATAACTTTTTCACCTTTTTTATTATTATCCGTTAAAACTCCTTCCGCACTTCTTACTATTACGATGAATATCCGTAATTTTGTATCGCAAGTGAGATGATAATGAAAAGATTACTGTTCTTCGTTTTAATCGTCAGTTTCGTGCTTGTTCCTACTATGGGACAAACACGCAAGAACGGACAATACCAGAATTATATCAATCAATATAAAGATTTAGCCATCGAGCAGATGGTTAGATACCGTATTCCGGCCAGTATCACTTTGGCACAAGGCTTATTGGAAAGTGGTGCCGGCATGAGTGAATTGGCACGTAAAGGCAACAATCACTTCGGTATTAAATGCCACGACTGGACGGGAGCCACCACCTATCACGATGATGATGAGCGAGGTGAATGTTTCAGAGCTTATAAGAATGTACGTGAGAGTTATGAAGACCATAGCCGTTTTCTTACAGGAGGTCAACGGTACAGACGTCTTTTTTCGCTCAGACGAACAGATTATAAAGGATGGGCTTATGGGCTGAAGGCCTGTGGCTATGCTACCAATCCCCAATATGCCCAAAAGCTCATTGGCATTATTGAACTATACCAACTTGACAAATATGACCACGCTACGCATTATGACCACTTCATGGCCAAACATGCGGGGCAAGACCAACTGTATACCCAAGGCGGCACGCTTCATCCGATATATCTCTACAACAAGAACTATTACATCTATGCCCGTGAAGGTGACACCTTCAAATCTATCGGTAAAGAAATTGGCATTAGCTATCGTGCAATCGCCAAATACAATGAACGTGACAAGAAGGATGTGCTACACAAGGGAGAGATTATTTACCTGAAGAAGAAGCAGAAGAAAGCTCCAAAGAACTTCAAAGGCACGCCACATGTGGTGAGAGCAGGAGAAAGTTTGTATGACATTGCCCAGAAATACGGTATCCGTCTGAAGAGTCTCTATAAGATGAACAATCTGGATGCCACCTATCAGGTGCGTGTAGGAGATACATTAAGAGTGCGCTGATGGGGCGCACTCTCACAAAAACCTTTAGGCAATAACAAAATGCTTAACTCACCACATTTTGTGGTTTTCCTTCCAAATAACAACGTATGTTCTTGAAAGTGGCCTGCAACAGACGAGCACGCGCTTCAACAGAGGCCCACGCGATATGTGGGGTGATATAGGCATTGGGGTGATGCAAGAGAGGATTATTCATTGTGGGAGGTTCCTGTACCATGACATCGGCACCGTAACCTTCTAACTGGCCAGATGCCAGTGCGTCGGCCACATCCTGCTCGTTGACCAAAGGACCGCGTCCTGTATTGATGAGAATGGCACCGTGTTTCATTTTTGCCAAGGTATCGCGGTTGATAATTTCACGTGTTGTATCGGTGAGCGGACAATGCAAGGTGAGAATATCGCTGACACTCAGCAAGCCCTCCAACGTTGTCTTGCGGATATAATCAGGCAAGAATGCGGCATTCTTGCTGGTATAGGCAAAAACGTCCATTCCAAAAAGGTGAGCTATCTCTGCCACTTTTGTTCCTATGTTTCCCAGACCAATGATTCCCAACGTCTTACCCGACAACTCGTGTACAGGAATATCCCAATAGCAGAAATCAGGACTCTGACTCCATCGACCTTCACGTACTTGATGGGCATAGTGTGAAACACGATTGGTGAAATGCAGCATCAATGAAAATACCATTTGGGCTACACTCTCGGTGCTATAAGCAGGCACGTTGCAAACCACGATACCCAATTCCCTTGCCGCCACTGTATCAATGATGTTATAGCCTGTGGCCAACACGCATATCAACTTTAATTCCGGCAGTTGTTTCATCAAAGTCCTGTCAATGGTAACCTTGTTTGTTATCAATATGGTAGCTCCTGCCGCACGCTCCAACACCTGTGAGGCATGTGTTCGGTCGTAGATGGTAACTTCTCCAAATTCTTTCAACGGCTCCCAGGATAAATCTCCGGGATTGGAAGCATAGCCGTCTAATAATACTATTTTCATTACCTTATTATATATATAGTCATTATACATAGTCATTACTTAGCGCAAACGTCTTGCCTGTGTACACAAACCTCAAGGCACCACTTGACTACGAGTCGCGAAAGCGATCACCCCAACACGTAAGCATCCGTTGGTATAGCTTTTCTTCGGAAGGATTATGTTGCGCATGCCAGAACCTTTCGTTCTGAACATCTTCCGGCAAATAGTTCTGCTGAACAAAGTTGCCAGGATAGTCGTGCGGGTAACGATAGCCATCATGATAGCCCAACTCCTTCATGAGCGCTGTAGGCGCATTGCGAATGGGCAAGGGAACGGGTTCGTTGCCATGAGAACGAACATAGGCCAAGGCGGCATCAATGCCCAAATAAGCAGAATTGCTTTTGGCACTTGTTGCCAGATAAACAGTAGCTTCCGCTAAAGGAATACGCCCTTCAGGCCAGCCTATCTTTGTCACCGCATCAAAGGCAGCATTGGCCAACAAGAGTGCATTGGGATTGGCCAATCCTATGTCCTCTGCAGCACTAATCACCAAACGACGTGCTATGAATTTAGGGTCTTCACCTCCCTCTATCATTCTGGCCATCCAATACAAGGCAGCATCAGGATCACTGCCACGAATACTTTTAATAAAAGCAGAGATGATGTCATAATGCATTTCACCATCCTTATCGTAAGCCAAAGGATTCTGTTGCAGCCGTTCCTCTACTACGTGGTCATTGATGAGCACTTCATCGCCTTCAGCCGCATTAACCACCAAATCAACGATATTGAGGAGTTTTCTTGCGTCACCACCACTATAGCGCAGCAAAGCACCTGTTTGCTCCACACGCACATTACGATGCTTAAGCACGGTATCTTCTGTAAGCGCTCTATGCAGCAACTGTAGCAAATCGTCTTTGTCAAGTGGTTTCAGCGTGTACAACTGGCATCGCGACAGCAAGGGTCGGATAATCTCAAAAGAGGGATTCTCGGTGGTTGCACCAATCAATGTGACGACGCCACGTTCCACAGCACCCAAAAGACTGTCTTGTTGCGATTTTGAGAAACGGTGTATCTCATCAATAAAAAGGATTGGTGAAGCTGCATTGAAGAACTTGCCATTCCGTGCACGCTCTATTACTTCTCTTACATCTTTCACGCCACTTGTAACAGCGCTGAGCGTATAGAAAGGCACATGAAGGCGTGAGGCGACAATCTGGGCCAATGTAGTTTTTCCCACACCGGGAGGGCCCCATAAGATAAATGAATTAATGTGCCCCGACTCTATCATCTTTCGGAGCACAGCACCCTCTCCAACCAGATGTTGCTGCCCTACATAATCGTCGAGCGTTTGGGGGCGCATTCTTTCTGCCAAAGGTTCTGCCATACCCTGCAAAGGTAACAATTTTTCTGCAACAACCACATTTTTTCTCACAAAAGTTTGCTATTTCAAGGGAAATATATACATTTGCAACAAGTAATAAAAAAAAGAAATAACGACAAGCATGAAACAAGAAATGAAACTGTTGACCCTCAAAACGTTAACTAAAAGTAGCATTTGGGATGCACAGGAGAACGATGTCATACGCCTTTTGGAGTCGCCCGAAAAAGACTCAGATTTATTAGATAATCTTCGACATTATATGGACATCATAAAGAGTGCTTTTGAGGTAGAAGAAATAAAAGTCGACCTTCCACAGGTTATTAATAAATATGAAGAAAGAGGTTATAGGATAGCCAAAATAAAATTCGGCGAAGAGAATATACAGAAATGGGCTGTTAAGAAACGTCCTATCAAACGTGTTACCGACCTCACTTACGAGAACATACGGCACATTTCTGCCGCCAAGCTTATTGAGGTTTTGGAACGCAATTTTGGCGGTGGATGGGATTCCTTGTCGCAAAGCATTCAAGATATCATTCAAAGTGGCTTCGACATCAGTACAACAACACTTCCTACCAATCGTTTGAACAAGCCAGGAGGCATGTATGAGAAAAAGATAGAGGATGGGTTTGAGGTACTGGAGATTCCCAAAGGTTCATGGACTGAAGCCATTTTTGCAAAAGTGAAACCACTGGCTGAAAAACCCCGTTATAAGTCGGAAACAGATTATGAACTTGAGAAATCACGCCATAACTTTGACGATGAGGAAGAAGACGAGGAAGAAGACGAAGTGGTTATCACCAACAATGGCTATGATGACGATGAGGATGACGATGATACCTTTGATGAGGATAAGCTGACAGAAGAAAGCTATCGGACTACCTTCGATACCAATCCTGAGGATCTAAACCTCGAGGCTGTGGATGTGGCCGATGATGAATATTAAAGGATGAATACTCATTAATCAGACATGGCCAACGATGAACATGAGGCAATGATTGTTCTCGCGAGCCATCAAAAATAATAAAAGACCGGAGAAAGAGCAGTTGAACTGCATTTCTCCGGTCTTTTATTATACCTTCTAATCCAAATATTTAGAAGAAAAGGTATCTGTTGTCTACTACATCTGCTTTGATATACAGGTCATTCATAAAGTTACCTGCATACTGCATGAGGCGCTGGCGAGTTTTCTCCTCTTGTGCCTTTGCATCATATTTTCCCTGACGGTTGCTCTTACCGGTAACACTGAAATAATACAATCCCGCATTACCCTTAACAGGATTCTTGCAGAAAGCACCCTTTGCTGTAGCTGCTACAGCACCACTGAGCGCAGGCTCACTTGTACCTGTTGCTGCTACAAAGACAGGAGCAGCAAATGTTACTTGGTCAACGGTAGTAACTTTCGCACCCTTTGCCTCGGCTGCCTTCACAGAGTTTACACCCTTCGCTTTGTCAGCCAAGAGGGCGGCCTTCTTTTCCTTCATCACTTCGGCACGAACCATTTCACGCACCTGCATATCTTTCAATGTGCGGTAACCAGCTTTGTGCACACGCTCAAGCACTACAACAAGCAGATGATTGTTGTCGCCACACTCATACATTGGAGAAACGGCACCTTCCTTCGTGTCACCATCAAACAACCATTTCAAAGCTTCGCGTGTGCTGCGGATGCCACCAATATAATGTTGATTGGTTGTAACATCTCCCGCATCGCTAAGACGATAGCCACTCTTAGCTGCGTTTTTCTCGATAGATTCCAGTGTTTGATTGGCACTCACAAAGGTACTGAACTTATTGTAAGCTGCGCTATAAGTCTCTTTAGAGAACTCAATATTCTTCTTTACAACAGCAGCCACATATTTTGCCACCATAGCCTTGCGATCCAACACCTGCATCACGACATGTGCCTGACCCAAATTCATCAGTTTCAACTCACCTGCCGACATGTTGTTCAGCGAAGTAATGAACGACTTGGTATCAACATCCAACGAAGGAGCAGCCTGATATTGATTGCTGGTAAGCCAGAGCTTCTCGCCTGTCTGACCATATTGTTTGGCCAACTTTTCGAAATCAGCACCACCCTTCAATGCATTATAAATAGAATCAGCACGTTTGGCAGCTTCCTCTGGTTTTTCTGCTACTACCTGAATCTGACGATATTGGATAGAATCAGGAAGCATCTGCTTCGAAACGAGCTTAATAACATTCAAGGTGTTGTCTTGTTTGTTCTCAACCGGACCCCATACCTGTCCTACAGCCATAGAATCAAGGCGTGTTGCAATATCCATAGGATAGGCATCCTTTGTTACGGGCAAACCAAGACAAGGAATGAGCGACTGCATCTTGCGAACGGCTTCTATGGGTTCCACAGCAGCGGCAAGGTCGGTTGTATATTGTGCAAACTGCTTTTGCAATGCGGCACGGTCGGCTGCGGAAGCCTCTACCAAGACATCAACATATTTGGCAGAACGGCTTTCCACGAACTGCTCGAAACGGTCTTTCAGTTCCTCATATTTAGCTTTCATGTCTGCATCCGTAATCTGCACCTTGTCATCTGCAATGCTTGAATAAGGGAAAACGGCCAAATTAATCTTCGACTCTGTTGTTTCATCTGCATAAGCAGCCTTGGCCTCTACCGGATTCGACAAGAGGCAATGTGCCAACAAACTCTGGTACTTTTGTGCCAGCAACTGCTGACGGATATTCTTCTCAATGAATCTCCAGTACTTGTAAACAGGCTCATACTGCTGTGCCATCTGCGGGTTTACACCCTTCTGCTTGTTATACTCAGCGAGGAATTTCTGCAACTGGTTCACGTCAAAACGACCTGTTTGCTGGTTGATGAACGGTGTTTGCATGAGCATAGGATTAGTACCCTGCTTAAAGATGTTCTGCAACTCGCCATCGGTAACAGTGAGCCCGAGCTTGGTAGCCTCTTCCTCTACAATCTTTGTTTGCACGTATGTATTCCATACCATGTCTTTAACCTGATTCAACTGTGCCTCCTGCAGGTTTTCCGCACCCTGCTGCATTTTGATGACCTCCGTATACTCATCTACGAGTTTCTGAAAGTCTTGCACATTGATTTTCTCACCCAAAACTTCGCCAACCTGCTGGCGACGCTCGTTCTTGGATGCTTCACAAGAACGCACTGCCTCTTCGGCAATAAACGCGAAAAGTCCAATACCGATAATACTTATCAGCAAGACTCCGGCGCTTCTGATTTTTCCTAATGCTGCCATTATTACTTATTTTAATTTTATATATTTCAAGCTTTTCAAAAAACCGCACAAAAATACAAAAAAGTTATCAAACTACGGAATATTTCAATAGAAAATTGCTCTTATTCGTTCACTTTTAGCTTCACCAATAGTATTTTCGTCATCGTGTTCTTTACTATCTTAAATTCAAAGCGTCCTATTTTGACAATCTCATTGAGCTTTGGAAAACTCTCATAGTAGTGCAAGATGAGTCCGCCGAGTGTCATATACTCATCACTTTCTGGCAAATCAAGTCCGAAGCGTTCGTTCACTTTATCTATTTCCAATCGTGCCGACAACAAATACTCACCGGTTTCGAGTTGCTGTGCGGTAAGGTTGGAATTATCATGTTCGTCTTCTATGTCGCCAAAAATCTCCTCAACAATATCTTCCAACGCCACGATACCGCTGGTACCACCAAACTCATCCACCACAACAGCAAGAGATTTCTTCTGCTGCATAAACATCTTCATGAGCTTATGGGCCGCCATGGTTTCAGGCACAAAAGGCATTGTATTGATACGTTCTTTCCACTTGGCTGCGTTGCGAAACATTTCCGATGAGTGGATATAACCTATGATATGATCGACATCCTCTTCGTAGACAATAATTTTGGAATGCCCACTTTCTATAAACATCTGCTGCAGTTCCGATACATCACACGTTATACTAACAGCATTGATCTCCGTACGAGGTATCATACAGTCGCGCACTTTCAGTTCGCTAAAATCCAACGCGTTCTGGAAGATTTTCACCTCCTCGTCGATTTCACCACCCTTTTGCGCACTGTCTATGCTGGAGTGAACCAGGTAGTCAAGGTCCACTTTCGAGAAGCCTTCATCATCATCTTTTACCTCCATACGAATGCCCAACATACGGAGCAGGCATCGGGCTAGGAATGTGGCAAACTTGCTGATGGGCCACAACAGCAAGTAGAACAAGTAGGCTATGGGTGAAAATACCGTGAGCAACTTGTTGGCATTGCTCTTAAAGAACACTTTGGGAAGGAACTCACCGGTGAACAACACCACCAACGTGGAGAGCACCGTATCGGCCATTACCGCCATTTCGGGTTCCAGATTCTTGAACAAAGTTTGGTCGAAGAGTTGGGCAAAAAGAATACCATATACGACCAGTACGATATTATTACCCACCAGCATGGTGCTGACAAAGCCATTGGGATGGCTATAGAACTTAGCCAAAATCTTCTGCGTGAAAACACTCTTTTCCTTGTCCATTTCAGCGCGCATCCTATTGCTCGATACAAAGGCTATTTCCATTCCGGAAAAGAAAGCGGAAAACACCATCATCGTCAGGATGCCAGCCACGAGACTCATATCTATCGGTTCGTCCATCGCAATTACATCATTTGTGCATGAGCGGAATACTCGTATTCTTTCTTTGTGGCAACGGTTGGGGCCGGAGCTGCATCTTCATTGTGTCTGGTGCTGTTCGCAATGTATCGTTGCCCCCTTCAAAATCACCTTTCTCAAAGGCTCCCTTGCTGTTTGACACATAATATTTGGTCATCTGCTCATTGCTACGGAAATAACTTCCCTGCAGTTCACGCTCGGGTGTGATTACCGTGGAATATACGTGCGAATATAACTCATGCTTATTCTCGTCCCAATACAACTGTTCGCCACGGTATTTCAGTCCGTCTTTAGTAAGCACACGCACCCTACCTCGCAATTCCCATAAGCGATTGGTATCATAATAGTAGGCTGTATCGCATTGTACATACGACTGCAAATGAAACTTTTGGTCGAATTGTTCCAAAAAGAGTCCCTTATCGAAAATCCAACGCGACGGATTCCTGTTCTGGTTCACCTCCCATCGTTCCGTCACAATACGATACTTTATAACTCCCGAATCGGAAATCAGCGTATTCACACCATACGACACCATCATAGCCACAGAATCACGTGGGTAGATGGCTGGTGCGATATGCTCTTTCCGCTCCTGGCAGGCAAAAGTCAAGAACAGGCAAATGGCAAACAGACAGGTATTTCTCATCAATCAACTTTCCACTTGGCAAACCAACGCTCGTTAAAGGTCAGTCCGACATTGATACGGAAGATATTCTCTTTAATCAGTCCCGTTGCTGAAGACCTTACCCACTGGGCACTGATATTCAGCAGCGAACGATTGTTGTAGTTGTTGATGATAGGAAGACCTAAACCGAAACTCGCACTCAACTCTTTGGGGCCATCTATACCGTTCACCGTTACATAGGGCGTAGCATACGAAACACCGGCCCTATACTTTATACGCTTAAAAAAGCCACGGCCATATTCATCGCGACAGTATTCACCTCCTACTGTAACCTTTTGTCTATCCTTGAGCACCTTGCGCAAAGTGAACGAAGGTGTTCCGTTATCATTAGAATATACCGGGAAAGTCTCACCACCCCACTGCTGCAGCGAGTAGTCAACACCAACCTTCCATTGGTTGTTGTGGCAATACATCACACCGACTGCATACATATTTGGTATAGAAAGGGCATTAGCGATGGAATAGCTCACCGTGTCGGCCACACCCTCCTCAGCATTCGTTGAGATAACCCTACACTGCGGCTCAGCCCCTAAACCATGACCGGGAGAGAAGGTTGCTCCCAATGTTAACCAATCCTTTTTGCCTATTTTAGCTGTATACTGTACACCCAGATCCAGTTTGTAGCTTCTCACGTCGCCTTCATACTGTTTAGCAATGGTGTTGGCATAGGAGTCCGTGTAAGAATTGACTACGCTACGACTGTACGTGCCCCACAGATAAGAAATATTGGCACCCACAGAAAGCCCCTTAACAGGCTGCCATCCCATACCGAAATATGCCTGATGCAAGCCACCGTTGCCCTGATAGGAATTTTTGGCACTGGTAGTCATCGAGCCTCCTACCACTTCCGATACAGCATAGTTATAGCCAATCGTAGTAAAAGGCACAATACCGAAACTCATACCCAAATTTCTGAAAGCGCGGAACCCCGCTACAGCATACTCTAAGTCAGCATTATTGGCATTCCTCTTTTGCCCGGCCTGCTCAAAGTTTGTTTTCTGCAAGGTGATACCCGTATCAAACAAGAAAGTCAGCGAGTCTAACGCTGAATAGGATGCAGGATTGAGATAGTTCACTTGATTGTGCTCTCTAAAGCCCAGTCCCAGTCCGTTCATACCCCGATTAAACCCACTTGCTTGGTCTGCCAGCAGACCATAACCGAACTGGCTATAGGGCGAGTTAGTGCCACTTTGTGCGTTAACAATCAAGGCGATACAAGCCTGTAGTGCTATACTTAAAATTACTCTTTTCATGCGTTGTTGTTTGTACAGGTTGCAAAATTATTGAAAAAAAACGAAATAAGAGAACGAAATGTCTAAAATATCGAGTATTTTTGCATCGTGAAACATTTAAATATCATTTTTAGAGTCTGCTTTTCAGCATTTTTACTGTCTTTAACAAGCCTGATCTCCGCGCAGCAACTGCCCTCCCCACCGTTAAACAACGCCATGGATTCGGTAGAAGTCAGTCTTATCACGTGTGGTCCTGGCAATGAGGTCTATTCCCTGTACGGGCACACCGCACTCCGTTATCGCGACTCCCGTTCCACCGATGTAGTTGTCAACTACGGCCTTTTCTCTTTCGAACAGGATTGGTTTATTCTGCGCTTCCTGTTTGGCATCACCGACTACAGGATGGGTATCATCCCTTTTCAACCCTTTCTTGAAGCCTATCAGGAAGAAGGACGCTGGGTAAAAGAGCAAACTCTCAACCTCACGGCAGCAGAGAAATATGCCATAGGCAAAGCCATTTTCACCATGCCTGAATCGGAGCGTGTGTACCGCTACAACTATTTCTACAACAACTGTACTACGAAGGCACGCGATTTGGTGGCCAGCCATCTTCAAGGCACTCTCGTCTACCAGCCCTGCCGCGACAAGCATGCCACTTTCCGCAGCATGACACACCAATGGAATGCCGGTTTCCCTTGGAGCAGACTGGGTAACGATCTGCTGTTAGGTATACAAGCCGACCGCCCTACGAGCAAGACCGAACAGCAGTTTCTACCCGACAGTCTGAGCCGCGACTTTGCCACAGCCATCATTGTAGATACCAACGGCAGCAAGCGTCAGCTTGTCAGCAAGACCACAATGCTCTACGGAGCCGATACACCCACAGCACAAACATCCAGCCATCCCTTCACTCCCACGCTCTGTGCCTGGCTACTTTTCTTTGCCACATTAGCAGTTGCACGCGGTGAACACAACACCCACAAACTACTCTGGGGCTACGATGCGCTCCTGTGGGTAGCCCAAGGCCTCGCAGGACTTATTCTCCTTGCAATGCTGTTTTCGCAACACCCCACAGTACGCATCAATTTCCAGATACTTATATTCTGCCCCCTGTCGCTTGTTTTCGCATGGCCAGTAATCCTTCGCCTGCGGCAACACCGGCTACACCCCTATCTCTACGCCTACACCCTGCTGCTCCTTGTTGGCATCATCATGGGCGGCTGGCAGCGCTATGACACCTTTGTTTATATTGTGTCATTATCTTTGCTTACAAGAATTATAACTCTACATTATCGGTATAGAACAAAAAGATGAATCGTTATCTCACCGCATTGTTGTTGGCCTTTGCCGCCACTGCGCATAGCCAGTCATTGCAACCTGCTCCCCGTTTAGTGGTAAACATCACTATCGATCAGCTTCGCACCGACTATATTGAAGCCTTCTCGCCCTATTATGGTACCGATGGTTTCAAGAAGATTCTCACCAAGGGACGAGTGTATGAAGCAGCAAGCTATGCTTTCACACCGTTAGACCGTGCGTCGGCCATTGCTTCTATTCATACGGGCACTACACCTTATTATAATAATATAGTAGGCAGCCAATGGCTCGACAGAACCACATTGCGACCCGTTTATTGTGTCGACGACAGCCAGTACGGCTCTTCTCCCTCCCACATGTCCACCTCTACATTAGGCGATGAACTAAAAGTAGCAACGAACGGTTTTGCCCTTGTCTTCGCCTTTGGCGTGGAGCGTGATGCCGCCATCCTTTCTGCAGGCCATGCGGCAGATGCCGCCATTTGGATTGATAAAGGTACAGGCCAGCTCACTTCCTCACCCTATTATAGTGAAAAAGCCCACAAATGGCTCAATGCCTACAACAAACTGCATGGCAAACGTGCTGATGATGACGATATTGCCTCACGCAACCTCGCGGTCTCGCAGGCGGCACAGGCTTGTGTCACAGAACAGGCCATGGGGCGCGACAATACACCCGACCTTCTCACCCTCACGCTGTCTGCCGAAGGCAAGCATACTGCCAACTGGCTGATAGACATGGAGAGTGTCTACATCAAGCTCGATGGTCTGCTGGCAGATCTCATCAGCAAGATTGAAGCCAAGGTGGGTGCCGACAATGTACTGTTCATGATAACCAGCACGGGCTATACTGATGAAGACATTGTCGATTACTCCCGCTATCGCATTCCCACTGGCACCTTCTACATCAACCGCACCGCCAACCTGCTCAACATGTATCTCGGGGCACTCTACGAACCAGATAAGTATGTCGAGACCTGTTTCCATAACGAGATATTCCTTAACCATAAGTTGCTGGAACAGAAACGCATTGGCCTGCACGAGGTGCAAGACCGCTGTCAAGAGTTCCTGCTGCAGATTTCAGGCATCCGCGACGTATATACTACAAACCGCCTGCTCAACGGCACAAGCGACACGCAGAAGTTGCGCAACGGGCACCACCCCTCTATCAGTGGCGACATTATTGTCGACGTGGCTCCTGGCTGGCAGTTGTTCAACGAAGATAACCTGGAGCGCTACACCAGCCGCGCCTCCTTCGTGCCCTTCCCCATCATATTCTACGGCACAAGCGCCAAAGCCGCCCATATCAACACTCCCGTTGTTGTCGACCGTATAGCTCCTACGGTAGCTAAAGCCATCCGCATCCGCGCACCAAACGCTTGCAAGGCCGAACCGCTCTTTTAGGTTTTCCAACATTTTCAGGCGAAAGCTATATCGTTTGGAAAAATATTCGTACCTTTGCGACCATATTCAATCATAACGACAATAAAAAAATAAGATACATACAATGAATTTCAACAAATTTCTGAAGTCGCTTTTCGGTGACAAATCGACTCGCGACATGAAACTGATACAACCCCTGGTAGAAACTGTCAAGAAGGTGTATCCCTCTATCTATGCGCTGAGCCACGATGAACTTCGCGCCAAGACAAAGGAAATACAGCACTATGTGCAGGCCGCGGCCCAAGAGGAACGCGAAAAGATAGCGCAACTCAAAGCTACCATCGAGGAAACCCCCATCGATGAGCGTGAGAAAATATTCAATGAAATCGACGGTCTGGAAAAAGTGGCGTTAGAGAAATACGAGAAGGCTCTCAACGAAGTAATGCCCACTGCCTTCAGCATCATCAAGGACACGGCACGCCGCTTTGCCGAGAACGAGGAGGTGGTTGTTACAGCCACCGATTTCGACCGTGAACTGGCAGGCAATCCGGCCAATGATTTTATCACCATCGACGGTGATAAGGCCATCTACCACAATGAATGGACTGCCGGAGGCAATAAGGTGAAGTGGGACATGGTTCACTATGACGTGCAGCTCTTCGGTGGTATCGCCCTGCATCAGGGAAAGATTGCCGAAATGGCCACAGGTGAAGGTAAGACTCTCGTAGCTACGCTTCCTGTATTCTTGAACGCCCTCACAGGCAATGGTGTTCACATGGTAACGGTAAACGACTACCTGGCCAAACGTGACTCTGAATGGATGGGACCGCTCTATATGTTCAACGGCTTGAGCGTTGACTGCATCGACAAGCATCGGCCCAATTCCGAGGCTCGCCGCAAGGCTTATCAGGCCGACATCACATTCGGAACGAACAATGAGTTTGGCTTCGACTACCTGCGCGACAACATGGCCGTCTCACCAGCCGACCTCGTACAGCGCAAACATAACTTTGCCATTGTCGATGAGGTCGACTCCGTGCTCATCGACGACGCTCGCACACCACTCATCATCTCCGGTCCTATCCCTAAAGGCGACGACCAGATGTTCGAGGAATATCAGCCCCTCATCGAACGACTCTATGAGGTACAACGCAAGCAGGCTACGGAGTTGCTGGCCGAAGCCCGCCAGAAGATTACCGCAGCACAGAAAGAAACTGATAGCAAGGTAGCAGCACAGCTGCAGGAAGAGGGATTCCTCTCGCTCTTCCGCTCCTACAAGGCACTCCCCAAGAACAAAGCCCTCATCAAGTTCCTCTCCGAAGAAGGCATTAAGTCGGGCCTACAGAAGACAGAGGAAATCTATATGGAGAACAACAACCGCCGTATGCCTGAGGCTGTGGCTCCCCTATACTTCGTGGTCGACGAGAAACTGAAGAGCGCAGACCTCACCGATAAGGGAGGGGCATGGCTGGCAAAACAGGTGAAAGACGAAGCTCTCTTTGTGCTTCCCGATATCGCCTCCGAGCTATCGGCACTTGAAAACGAAAAGGGTCTTAGCGATCAAGAACGCCTTGACAAGAAAGACGCACTCCTCTCCCACTACGGTGTGCAGAGCGAGCGTGTGCACACCCTGCAGCAGTTGCTCAAAGCCTATACAATGTTCAATAAGGACGACGAGTATGTGGTTATGGATGGCGAGGTGAAGATTGTGGATGAACAAACGGGCCGTATCATGGAAGGCCGCCGTTGGAGCGACGGACTCCATCAGGCCATAGAGGCTAAGGAACACGTACGCGTGGAGGCTGCCACACAAACCTTTGCCACCATCACGCTGCAGAACTATTTCCGTATGTACCACAAACTGGCAGGTATGACAGGTACCGCCTCAACAGAGGCTGGAGAGTTCTGGGATATTTACAAACTCGATGTCGTAGAGATTCCCACCAACAAACCTATAGCCCGTCACGACCTTGACGACCGTGTCTACAAGACTAACCGCGAGAAGTATCGCGCTGTCATAGAGGAAATCGAGGAGACGCGAAATGCAGGACGCCCTTGTCTGGTAGGTACTACCTCAGTTGAAATATCAGAATTGCTGAGCAAGATGCTCAACATGCGCAAGATACCTCATCAGGTGCTCAACGCCAAACTCCACCAGAAAGAGGCACAGATTGTGGCACTGGCCGGACAAAGCACTCCTGGCACAGTGTGGGTGACGGGTGATGGCAAGGCCTTTGCCGATAAGGCAACAGCCATGCGCTACAGGGATGATGCGCTCCAGAAAGTGGCTGCCAAAGACAAGCAGGCCAACGTGGCCGCAACAGCCGATATTCATGAGGAGCAAAGGGCATTGGGCGCTGTTACCATCGCTACCAACATGGCTGGTCGTGGTACCGACATCAAGCTGTCAGCAGAAGTGAAGGCAGCCGGTGGTCTGGCCATCATCGGTACGGAACGCCATGAAAGCCGACGCGTTGACCGTCAGCTCCGTGGTCGTGCCGGACGTCAGGGTGACCCAGGTTCTTCTGTCTTCTATGTATCGCTCGAAGACAAACTGATGCGTCTCTTCGCTTCCGAGCGCATCGCAAAGGTGATGGACCGCTTGGGCTTTGAAGATGGTGAGCGTATTGAGGCTCCCATGATTTCAAAGAGCATTGAAAGGGCACAGCGCAAGGTAGAGGAGAATAACTTCGGCATCCGCAAGCACTTGCTCGAATACGATGACGTGATGAACAAGCAGCGTACTGTTATCTACGAAAAGCGCCGCCACGCCTTGATGGGCGAACGTATCGGCATGGACATCGCCAACATGATTTGGGACCGTTGTTACCAGATTATAGAACGCAACGACTACACGGGTTGCAAGGAAGAGTTCCTGAAGGTGCTGGCTATGGAATGCCCCTTCACAGAAGACGAACTGCTCAACGGCAACCGTGCCGACCTGGCCGAACGTGCCTTCCAGGAGGCCATGGCATCCTTCAAACGCAAGACCGACCGCATTCAGAGTGTGGCCAACCCCGTTATCAAGGAGGTCTACGAAACACAGGGTGCACGCTTCGAGCGCATCATGGTGCCTATCACAGACGGACGCCAGATATTCCAAATTCCCTGCAACCTGCAGACGGCCTACGAGACAGAATCGAAAGATGTGGTGAAGCAATTCGAGAAAACGGTACTCTTGCACATCATCGACGATAACTGGAAGGAAAACCTCCGCCAACTCGACGAATTGCGCCACAGCGTGCAGAATGCTTCCTATGAACAGAAAGACCCGCTCCTCATCTTCAAGTTGGAGAGTGCAAAACTGTGGGACAGCATGATTGACGACCTCAACAACCGTGCCACCTCTATTCTTATGCGCGGTCAGATTCCTGAAATACAGCACGAAGAGGTACGAGAGGCTGCTCCCGAGGTGCGCAGTCAGCGCTACCAAGAGCAGAAGACCAACCTCGATGAGGAACGCCAGCAGGCTGCTGCCCAACAGGCTGCTGCACAGCAGGATACCCGTCCTCAGGCATCAGGCAAGATCCCAAACACTCCCTATGTGGCTCAGCAAATGCCACGTCCTAACGATCCCTGTCCCTGCGGATCGGGCAAGAAGTTCAAGAACTGTCACGGCCGCAACTTACGCTAAGGCGCAAGTCTGTCGGTCGTGAAAGGAAAGGGACTGCGACATTCAAACCCAAATTGACCACCAGGAATCCAAGCATCACACTGCTTGGCAGTCTGATGGACAATTTGGGTTCAAACAAATAAATATTTGTGAAGCATGAAACTTTCAGAATTGAAAACCGGCGAAAGAGGTGTCATCGTCAAGGTGTACGGCCATGGCGGTTTCCGCAAGCGCATTGTTGAAATGGGCTTTTCCAAAGGAAAGATTGTTGAGGTACTGCTCAATGCTCCTTTGCAAGACCCCGTAAAATATAAGGTATTGGGCTATGAGGTGTCTATGCGCCGCTGTGAAGCCGACCAGATAGAGGTTGTCACACCTGAGGCGGCAGCCACTGTCGTGGGCGCCACAAGTATGCCCGCCATCACCGATGAGCAACTCACACGTGCTGCCCTCGACAAGCGAAAGGTTATCAACGTAGCCTTGGTGGGAAACCCCCACAGCGGAAAAACAACACTCTTCAACCTTATGTCGGGCAACGGCGAGCGGGGCGGCATCTATAACGGTGAAACCTTAGAGGCCAAGATAACGCAAGCCACCTTTGAAGGCTATACCTTCAACCTCATCGATCTTCCAGGCACCTATTCCCTTTCAGCTTATTCGCCCAAGGAACTTTATGTGCGTCGGCAAATCATAGACCACACCCCCGATGTGGTCATCAACGTGCTCGATGCGCGCAACTTAGAGCGCAATCTCTACCTCACCACCCAACTCATCGACATGCACCTGCGCATGGTTTGTGCTCTCAACATGTTCGACGAGGTGGAACGACGTGGTGACCATGTCGACCATGAGATGCTGGGACGACTATTCGGTGTACCCATGGTTCCTACCGTTCTCTCAGAAGGACGTGGTGTAGACCGCCTTTTCCGTACCCTTATCGATACCTATGAAGGCACGGAGGACACTGCTCCCCACTATCGCCACCTACACATCAATCACGGACACGAGATAGAGCATGGCATCACTGAGATACAGGAACATCTCAAACGCGACAGCAACGTGCGCCACCGCTATTCCACCCGCTACTTGGCCATCAAACTTCTGGAACGAGACAGCACCGCTGAACAGTACATCCGGCAGTTGCCCGATGCGGCAGCTATCCTGCAGCACCGAGACGAGGCAGCAGCACGCGTGAAGCAAGAAACAGGTGACGACAGCGAGACGGCTGTCATCGATGCCAAATATGGCTTTATCCATGGTGCACTTCAAGAAGCACACTACACTACTGGTCACAACCACGATGACTACCGTCTCACCCACCACATCGACAGTCTGCTGTCCAATCGCTATGTGGGTTTCCCCATCTTTCTCTTGGTACTGCTCGCACTCTTCTCCGCTACCTTCCTGTTAGGCCAATACCCCGCCTCATGGATAGAGTATGGGGTAGAAGCTCTCAGCGCCTTGGCTGGTCAACTTCTTCCCGAAGGCCCCATCAAAGCCCTCATAACCGATGGTATCATCTGCGGTGTGGGTTCTGTGGCCGTCTTTGTGCCGCAAATCATCATCCTCTACCTCATGATAACCATCATGGAAGACTGCGGTTATATGGCACGTGCAGCCTTCATTGTCGATAAGTTGATGCATAAAATCGGACTCCACGGCAAGTCGTTCATACCACTCGTCATGGGCTTTGGCTGCAATGTGCCCGCCATTCTGGCCACCCGCACCATCGAGAGTCCGCGAAGCCGCCTCATAACACTCCTCATCCTGCCCTTTATGAGCTGCTCGGCACGCCTTCCGGTCTACGTCATGATCAGCGCTGCCTTCTTCGCCCCTATCTGGCAACCCCTTGTGCTCTTTACCCTCTACCTCACGGGCATCCTCATGGCAGCATTGGTAAGCCGCCTGCTGGCACGCTATGTGGTGAAGGGTGATGATATGCCCTTTGTCATGGAGCTGCCTCCCTTCCGCCTCCCCACCTGGCGTTCGCTGGTGCGCCACACTTGGGAAAAGGCCAAGGAATACATCCGCAAGATGGGAGGTGTCATCCTCGTGGCCTCCATCATCGTGTGGGCCTTAGGATATTTTCCTCACCATCCGCAGAGCACAACAGAAGAGCAACTCGAGCAGAGCTATATAGCACAGGCCGGACGTTTGGTAGAGCCCCTCTTTGAACCCCTCGGCTTTAACTGGAAACTCGACATGGCCCTTGTGGCAGGTGTGGGCGCCAAGGAAATCATAGCCTCCACACTGGGCGTGCTCTATGCCCCCGAAAATAGTTCCTCTTCCCAGAATGAAACCACGGAGACAATACTGCGAAGCCACATGGAGGCCGATGGCATCACTCCCGCCACAGCTTTCAGCTTCCTTATGTTTGTGCTCCTCTACTTCCCCTGCTTCGCCACACTGGCAGCCATCCACAACGAAACAGGCTCCTGGAAATGGACGATAGGCAGCGCTACCTTTACCACCTTGGTGGCCTGGTGCATGGCAGCCCTCACCTTCCAGATAGGATCCCTCCTACTCTCCTGATTCCCTGCAAGAAACCCAAAACTATCATACAGATGAAATCGCTCAAAGAACTCTTCAAAATCGGCAAAGGTCCTTCGTCAAGCCACACCATGGGACCACTGAAGGCAGCCCGTCAATATGCTGACCGTTTTCCCCATGCTACATCCTATGATGTCACCCTCTACGGCAGTCTTGCCGCCACTGGCAAGGGACACATGACCGACACCGCCATCCGTGAGGTGCTCGAGCAGTATGCTCCTGTCACCATCCACTGGCAACCCGATGTATTCCTCCCCTTCCATCCCAACGGCATGAAGTTCATGGCCGACGGCGCTAACGAATGGACGGTATACAGCATAGGAGGGGGTGCCCTCTCAGAAGGCAAGGCCACGGGCGACAGTTTCGATACTCCCGACGTCTACCCTATGCACCTTCTCACCGACATCCTCGCTTGGTGCGAGAAAAGTGGCAGAAGCTACTGGGAATATGTGGAACAATGTGAAGGCCCTGAAATCTGGTCCTTCCTGCAATCGGTATGGGAAACCATGCAGGCCGCAGTTGAGCGCGGCATAGAGCATGAAGGTGTGCTCCCTGGTCCCTTAGGTCTCTCGCGCAAAGCTCCCGTCTACTATGTGAAAGCAACAGGCTACAAACAGTCGTTGCAGTCGCGGGGCCTCGTCTATGCCTATGCCCTTGCCGTAAGCGAAGAGAATGCCTCGGGTGGTACCATCGTTACAGCACCCACCTGTGGTGCCTGCGGCATCGTTCCCGCTGTTCTCTACCACCTCTCTCGCGGCCACCATTTCAGCGACACACGCATCCTTCATGCCCTTGCCACAGCAGGTTTGATAGGTAATGTAGTGAAACACAATGCCTCCATCTCGGGAGCCGACGTGGGTTGCCAGGGCGAGGTAGGTGTAGCATGTGCCATGGCCTCCGCTGCCGCCTGCCAGTTATTCGGTGGCAGCACCGCGCAAATAGAATATGCTGCTGAAATGGGCTTAGAGCATCACTTGGGAATGACCTGCGACCCCGTATGCGGGCTTGTGCAGATACCCTGCATAGAACGCAATGCCTTTGCTGCCACACGAGCACTCGACTCCAACCTCTATGCAGCATTCTCCGACGGCAGACACCGAGTGAGTTTCGACCATGTGGTAAAAGCGATGAAACAAACCGGTCACGACCTTCCCTCACTGTATAAGGAAACCAGCGAAGGCGGTCTGGCCAAAACATTTGGTTTCTGATGCAGTTGGCCATTGTAGTACTCATCCTGCTCTGCTGCGCCTGCTACATTGTGCGCTCCCTGTACCGCACCGTTCGGCGGGGAGGCTGTCATGGCTGCTGTGGCAAAGGCTGTAACTGTACTGCCTGCGGCACAGCGCAACGACTTTCTCATCAGCAAAAATGCACGAAAAAACAAGAAACGTGCCAAAAAACATACTGAAAACGGCAAGAGTTGAAAAAAAAGAGGCGGAAAATTTGCACATCCCGGATAAAAGCCTTACCTTTGCACCGCAATCAACAAATGGTACCTTGGCCGATCGGTTAGGTAACGGTCTGCAAAACCGTGTAGAGCAG
>CAMAMZ010000003.1 GCA_945837185.1 uncultured Bacteroidales bacterium
CCTTGGGGTTTAGGTTTAGTTTACACCACTATATATAAAGAGGGTTAAACTAAACCTATTTAGCGATGCAGAATCTACTTTCCGATGCAGAAGTGACTGAATATGTTGCCTAAGACGGCATCGGTGGTTACTTCGCCTACGATGTCGGAAAGGTGGAAAATGCACTCGCGGAGGTCTTGCGACACCAAATCGCCAGAAAGGTTGTCTTGCAATCCTTGTTCCACGCGACGTATGGCTTGCAGGGCGTTGCTGAGTGCCTCATAGTGCCGTGCATTGGTTACTACTACCTCGGTTGGGGCGAGGGAGGGTAGGGCTGCCATGTGGGTAAGTATTGTTTCCAACTCATTGATGTGTAGCTGCTGACGTGCTGAGATGGCTATGGTTTGATAGGTGGCCTGCGTGGTGTTGATGAAGGAGGGTAGGGTGGTAGGTGGTGTGGCGATGTCGCACTTGTTCATAACCACAACAACTTGTTTTCCGGCAAGGTGCTGTTGGATTTGTTCATAGAAGCTCCGGAAGGTATCTTCGCCTTGTGTCAAGTCGTACATGAGGAGAACAATCTCTGCCTGTGCCATTGCCTTGAAGCTGCGCTCTATGCCCATTGCCTCAATGCTATCGTCGGTTTGCCGTATGCCAGCTGTATCGATAAAGCGAAAGAGGGTTCCTGAAAGGTTTATGGTGTCTTCAATCACATCGCGTGTGGTACCGTGAATATTACTCACAATGGCGCGCTCTTCGCCTACCAACGCATTGAGCAGGGTTGATTTTCCGGCATTGGTGGCCCCTATGATAGCTACGGGTATTCCGTTTTTGATGGCATTGCCCACGCTGAAGGAGTTCACTAATCGTTCGATGACGGTTTCGATGTGTTGGGCAAGTTGGTTCAATTCCTTTCTGTCGGCAAATTCCAGTTCTTCATGATCACTGAAATCCAGTTCCAGTTCCATCAGAGATGTGAGATGCAGAAGTTGGTTTCGCAGTTCGGACAATTGCTTGCTGAAGCCACCTCGCATTTGGTTCATGGCCAGACGGTGGGAAGCTGCGGAGGTTGATGCTATAAGATCAGCCACGGCTTCAGCCTGACTCAAGTCCATCTTTCCGTGCAGGAAAGCCCGTTGGGTGAACTCTCCCGGTTGTGCTATGCGACAGCCCTCATGCAGGAGCAATTGCATTACCTGCTGTAAGATATAAGGAGAGGCGTGGCATGAAATCTCTGTTGAATCCTCGCCCGTATAGGAATGGGGCGCCCTGAACAGACTCACCAGCACCTCATCGATTCTCTGGTTGGTTGTTTTGTCGTGTATATAGCCGAAGGTGAGCGTGTAGGGGTCACGTTGCGAGAGGTTACCCTGTTTTGCGTTGTGGGGTATGAAGATGTTGTTGGTTGCCGCAATGGCCTTGGGCCCTGAAACACGGATGATACCGATAGCCCCTCCTTGTGCTGTGGCCACAGCACATATAGTGTCTTGTTGGTTCATGTAGCTTTTTCCTTCAACAGAATATTTGATTTATGATGCGAACAGATTGTCAGATAGAATCCTGCATATCGTTTCCAGATGCAGGCGGTCGGTTTCATCGAAAGCATTCAGTTGGTCGCTATCGATGTCGAGCACGCCTTGCACACATCCCGTTGGCGACAGCAGGGGAACGACAATCTCCGACCGCGACTTAGAGCTGCAGGCTATGTGGCCGGGAAACTGGTCGACATCGGGAACAAGGAATGTATGTGCTTCCTGCCATGCCATGCCACACACCCCTCTGCCCTTGCGTATGCGACTACAGGCTATGGTGCCCTGAAAGGGTCCTAAGGAAAGCCATTCCTCATTGTTTACCAGATAGAAGCCTACCCAAAAGAATTGGAATGCTTCCTTGAGTGCTGCGGCTGCATTGGCCAGTACGCTAACCACATTGTGTTCGCCTTCAATAAGAGCTGTGAACTGTTTGGTGAACACTTCATAGCGTTCGGCTTTTGAGAGTGTGGAGGATATGTTGAAAGAGGGTTCCATAGAGGCTCAGATGCGGTTTAGCACGGTGGTAATGAGTTTGTTGATTTGCGCTTGATAGTTGGTATCCGCATTCTGTGCCCTGCGGTTGGCAACCACCATACAACAGGTGAGCGCCTTATGTCCCAGCAGTTTTGACAAGCCTGCGACAGCAGAACTTTCCATTTCAAAATTGGTGATTTGCTTATCTTGATATGTAAAGGCTTCAATCTGTTTGTTGAGTTGGGGGTAGGCAAGGGGAATGCGCAGCTCCCTTCCTTGCGGGCCATAGAAGCCACCGCAGGAGATGGTGATGCCCCGTACCATATCGTTGGCAGCAATGCGGGTAAGCAGTTCCTCATCGGCATCAATGACGTAAGGAGCACATAAGAGCGGATTCCAATGGGTATGGGCCACAAAAGCCTGTTCGAGTGCCAGGTCGCACACTTCATTCCGGCCTGCATAGAAGTTGAGCAAGCCATCGAAGCCAATACTTTTCTCGCTGGCGATGAAGGTGCCGGTAGGGGTATAAGGTTGCAGACCTCCGCAGGTTCCAATCCGCACAATTGTTAATTGTCGCAAGGCTTCGCGAGGTGTGCGCGTGATGAAATCAATGTTTGCCAGTGCATCAAGTTCGTTGAGCACGATGTCGATGTTGTCGCATCCAATGCCTGTGCTCACCACCGTAATGCGCTTGCCCTGATAGGTTCCTGTGGTAGTGTGAAACTCCCGGTTGGCTGTTTGAAATTCCACTTCATCGAAGTGTGAAGCTACCAGACTTACTCGTCCTGGGTCGCCCACCAGAATAACTTTGTCGGCCAGTTGCGCTGGCAAAAGGTGCAGATGGAAGATGGTGCCATCGGCATTGATAATGAGTTCCGATTCTTCGATTCTTTTCATACCCGGTGCGTGTTGCTTATTATTTTTGCTTAACGAGCGTGCACTCTTTATTGCGTAAATCCTTTTCCGCTTTGCGGAGGGTAGTACGCATTTCGTTCACCTCACGTTCCATTCTGAGAATGGCTTCTTTCATTTTGTTCTTTTCGGTTTGCGAAGCTTTGGCATAGGCCTCCCGCTGCGCCTCGAGAGTGCTGCATTTCTTCTTAAACGAAGCTTTGATGCCGTTGAGGGTAAGGAACTGTTGCCGTGTTTCTTTCGACTTGAACTCGTTGATGTTCGTATAGATGACGCGATCGTTCACTACGAAAGAAATATTTTCGGGATTATTATCCCGCATAGCCCTTTCCTTCATGTCCATGAGGCGTTGTATCACCTGTGTCCTGTTGCCGAATTTCCATGTGTCGGCAATCTTGTCGATACGTGCATAAGAGGCTATCTGGCTTTCCTCCAAGTTATCGCTCTCAAAACTCCGCCTGGGTTTGGTGGGTTCAAAGGTGTAGATACATACCATTCCCTTAGGTTGATAACGGTCGCTAACAAGCCATCCCACGTTGTCCATCTCGTCGATGGCCAGCAGATAGTCATTGGCAGGCGAATTGAAGGGCAGACCGTAGTTTTCGGGTTGAAAGAACTTTCCTGTTTCGCTGTCGAACAATGTGGTGAAGATGTCGTAGCCTCCCACACTCTCTTCTCCTTTGGCGGCAAAGAAGAGGGTGATGCCGTCAGACATCATAAAGGGGAAGTTGACCTCTTTGTAAATCGTGTCAATGCCTTCAACAGGTGTTTTCGGTCCCCATTTGTCGCCCAAAAGATCCATCTTGTAAAGATTACGTGCCTTCAGCGTGTTGCCTATGGAGAAATAAATCTGGTCGCCAAATTCATTGATATAGGCCGATGACAGCACCTGAGGTGCATCGGCATGGGGGAACAGCTGCCTATAATCGGCAATGTAGCCCGACTCTTTGTTGAGCGGAATTTTTGCCAGGAAAGAATCTTTTGGTACTACAATGCTGTCGACAAACATGATTTTGGCAGTAGAAGGAAGCATACTCGCATAAAGCATTGCTGCGGGACTTTCCTCTACGGGCTCTTGTTTCACCTCTTTTTTTACGGTCTTTCTGGCAGCCGTTTTCCTTTTACGCGACTGTGCCGAGGTTGTAAGGGTTATACACAGGCATAGAATGATAGAAAAATAAACCTTGTTCATGACGGCATGTTTTGGGTTGTTGTTATTTCATAAATACCAAGTAAACAGCACAAATGATGAGCAGGAACGCCAAAATGTGATTCCAATGAAGGTTTTGTCCTTGAAAAAGAATGTTGGCGATGACGGCGAAGACCGCCAGACTGATACACTCCTGTACTACTTTGAGTTGCACTAAGGAGAAGGGACCACCGTTGCCGGTGAATCCCATTCTGTTTGCTGGAACCTGACAACAGTATTCCAGAAATGCTATACCCCACGAAAAAGCAATGACGCCTAAGAGTGGCCAGTCTTTACATGTACCCGACTGTTGCAGTTTCAAATGCCCATACCATGCCAGTGTCATGAATACGTTGCTGAGTATGAGCAGCAATATTGTATAAAGTCCGTTCATGATGTGTAACTTAGTTTTGCAGCAGCTGCTCTGCCATATTGGCGGCAGCCTTACGTCCGTCGCCCATAGCCAGAATTACAGTTGCTCCACCACGCACGATGTCTCCTCCTGCATACAGCTCAGGCAAGTTGCTCTGCATCTTTTCGTTGACAACAATGGTGTCTTTGCGGCCCAATTCCAATCCGCTGATTGAGCGTGGAACAAGAGGATTGGGCGAAACGCCAATAGCCACGATAACTTGGTCGCACTCAACGGTAACGGTTTCGCCCGTTAGCTCAGGTCTGCAACGTCCGCTGGCATCAGGCTCACCAAGTTTCATTACATCGAGCACAGCAGCTTTGACGCGTCCGTTTTCATCAGCCAGATACTCTTTGGGATTATGCAATGTGAGGAAATTTATTCCCTCTTCCTTAGCATGCTTCACCTCCTCGAGTCGGGCAGGCATCTCAGCTTCAGAACGTCTGTAGACGATGCTCACTTCCGCACCCAAACGTTTTGCTGTGCGACAAGAATCCATAGCCGTATTGCCTCCTCCCACAACAATCACCTTCTTGCCGATATTCATCGGTGTATCGGTATGTGGATTGGCTGCATCCATCAAGTTGACACGGGTAAGATATTCGTTAGATGACATGATGTTGATGAGGTTTTCGCCCGGTATGCCCATAAAGTTGGGAAGACCGGCTCCTGAACCCACGAAGATACCTTTGAAGTCCTTGGCTTTCAAGTCATCAATCGTAATGGTTTTACCAACGATGCAATCTGTTTGGAAGTGCACTCCCATTTTACGAAGGTTATTGATTTCAACATCTACGATGCGGTTGGGCAATCGGAATTCAGGAATACCATATTTCAATACGCCACCGATTTCGTGGAGTGCCTCGAACACATACACATCGAAGCCTCGTTTCGCCATGTCGCCGGCAAAGCTCAAGCCCGATGGTCCAGATCCTACTACAGCCACCTTGATACCATTGGCAGGTGCCATTTCAGGAATGGCAATGTTGCCACTTTCCCGTTCATAGTCGGCTGCAAAGCGCTCCAAATATCCAATCGCTACGGCAGGCTCGTTCATCTTCAGGTGTATACATTTGCTTTCGCATTGTTTTTCCTGTGGACAAACACGACCACACACAGCAGGCAGGGCGGAGGTTTGCTTGATTACTTTGGCTGCTGCCAGAATTTCGCCCCGTTCAATATTCTTGATGAAGGCAGGGATGTTGATGTTCACCGGACAGCCTTCTACACACGAGGGCTTACCGCAATCCAAACAACGCTTGGCCTCGGTCATGGCCATCTCTTTGGTGAGACCCAAATTCACCTCTTCGGTGCGTGTTGTAGCTCTATAGGCAGGGTCGAGTTCCGGCATCTGCACACGCTCAATCTGCTTGCGCTGCTTGGCATTCAAAGCCTTGCGAAGTGTTTCGCGCCATGGTGCATTTCTGTCGGTAAGACTCTCTGTATCAGTAATGTTTGCATTGCTGTCTGAAGTATTGATTGGGTCAATGGGCTTCTCTTCCGAAGGCATTACCGTAGCATGTTCGGCAAAGTGAGCCATTTCGTCGCGTTCCACATCCTTGAAGGTTCCCATGCGCTTGAACATTTCGTCCCAGTCAACCAAGTCGCCATCAAATTCCGGACCGTCAATACAAACGAACTTTGTCTTGCCACCAATTGTCAGACGGCAGGCACCGCACATGCCCGTACCGTCTACCATAATGGTGTTGAGCGATACATCGTTGGGGATGCCATGCTTGTGTGCCAGCAACGAGCAGAACTTCATCATGATGGGAGGGCCAATGGCCAGCACTTTATCCACGTGTTCGCGTTCGATAACTTTTTCCATGCCAACCGTTACAACACCCTTTTCGCCCCATGAACCATCATCAGTCATGATGATCATCTCGTCAGAGTTGGCTGCCACATCATCCGTCATAATTACCAATTCTTTTGTTCGTCCGGCCAACACAGAGATAACTCTGTTACCGGCCTTTTTCAAGGCGGTGAGGATAGGTAAGATGGCAGCAATGCCGATGCCACCTCCCGCGCAGAGCACGGTACCATAGTTCTCTATTCTTGAAGGTGTGCCCAAAGGACCCACAACATCGGCCACCGCATCGCCCACGTTAAGTTGGCAGAATTTTGTTGAGGAGAGGCCTACTTCCTGAATCACTAATGTGAGGGTTCCTTTATCGGCATCAGACTTTGCGATGGTGTAGGGCACGCGCTCGCTGTTCTTGTCGACTCGTACAATGATAAAGTTTCCTGGCTTGCAACTTTTTGCAATCAGGGGTGCTTCGACTTCAAAGCAAAATACTTTCTCGGAGAATTGTTCCTTGGAGATGATTTTATACATAACAGAGGTTGTTGTGTGGTGGTGTTAGAGGTGATTATTATCTATAATATCAAACCCACAATATGGAACGAGTACTTTCGGCACGCGGATTCCTTCGGGGGTTTGGTTGTTTTCTATGATAGCAGCCACAATACGCGGGAGTGCAAGGGCAGAACCGTTGAGTGTATGGCACAACTCAATCTTCTTGTCGTCGGTATGACGGTAGCGGCAATGCAGGCGGTTGGCCTGATAGCTTTCGAAATTAGACACCGAAGACACTTCCAGCCAGCGTTGCTGTGCAGCACTCCATACCTCAAAATCGTAGCAGATGGCAGATGTGAAACTCATATCGCCTCCGCAGAGTCGGAGAATGTGATAGGGGAGTTCCAACTTCTGGCAAAGTCCTTCAACGTGCTGCAACATTTCGTTGAGGCTTTGGTAGGAGTGTTCGGGCGTGTCGATGCGTACGATTTCCACCTTGTCAAATTGGTGCAGACGGTTGAGACCTCTCACGTCCTTGCCATAGCTTCCTGCTTCGCGACGGAAACAGGCAGAATAAGCGCATCGCTTGATAGGGAGGTCTTTTTCGTCGAGAATCTCATCGCGGAAGATATTGGTTACGGGCACCTCAGCGGTAGGAATCAGGAAGAGGTTATCTAAATTGGCATGATACATCTGCCCTTCTTTATCGGGCAATTGTCCGGTGCCATAGCCACTTGCTTCGTTCACGACATAAGGAGGTTGTATTTCCAGATATCCGCTCTTTCTTGCCTCGTCCAGGAAGAAAGCCTCTAATGCTCTTTGGAAACGTGCCATCTTACCGATATAAAGTGGGAAGCCCGCACCCGTTATTTTCACACCCAGGTCGAAATCGACGAGGTTGAACTTCTTGAGTAAATCCCAATGGCACAAAGCGTCTTCGGGCAGTTGAGGCTTAACACCTCCTTCGCGTACTACAACGTTGCTGCTGGCATCTTTACCTTCTGGTACGTCGGCATGGGGAATGTTGGGTATGGTAAGCAGCACTTCAGTCATGTCGTGTTGTGCCTTGTCCATGATTTCCTGAAGCGCCTTGTCGGTGCATTTCAAATCGGCAACCTTTGTCTTAACTTCATTGGCTTCTTCTTTTTTGCCTTCCTTCATCAGCAAGCCAATCTGTTTTGACAATTGGTTCTGCTGTTGCTTGTTGCTGTCTAACTTTTGTTGTGATTCACGGCGCAAACGGTCGTATTCTAATACTTTCTCGATGGCCTCACGTGCTCCTTCGAAATGTTTCTTCTCGAGCCCTTTGATAACGCGCTCGGTTTCTTCTGTGATGAGCTTTAATGTAAGCATAACAAAATACTTTATATATTAACCTAATGTATCATTGCGCAAAGATACAAACAATATTTGAAACCACCAAATTTTGAGGTTGTGTGTTACAGCCAATGGGATACATGGCATCATGGTGTGCTTCATGGCCCTATGGTAGGAGTCATCTAACGCAAGAAAGCCGATGTCCCGGTTGTGGGAATCGGCTTTCCTGTGTTTGTTTGGAATAAGTTGTTGATTTTGTTATTATGCCTCAGCCTTCTTCTGGGTTTTTGCAGCATACTCCTCTGGAGAAAGTACTGAAACGGTACTCTTGTCGCGAGCTCCTTTGTGGAAGTATACCAAGCCGTCGGTGAGTGCGTAAAGAGTGTCGTCCTTACCCTGAGCTACGTTCTGACCAGGGAAGTGCTTGTTGCCACGCTGACGAACAATGATATTACCAGCAATGATACGCTGGCCACCCCAGATCTTTACGCCTAATCTTTGTGAAGCTGATTCACGGCCGTTCTTAGAACTACCAACACCTTTTTTATGTGCCATTTCTTACTTCCTCCTGAATTTAAGCGATTACTTGTTTAACTTCAATCTGTGTGAACTGAGCGCGATGACCATTCTTCTTGCGATAGTCCTTGCGACGCTTCATCTTGAAAACGATGACCTTGTCACCCTTTACAAGCGGATTCACTACTTCTACTACTACTTTGGCACCTTCTACAGTGGGTGCGCCTACTGTGACAGCTCCCTCTTTGTCAACGAGGAGCACTTTGTCAAATTCAACGGTAGCACCTGCCTCCGCATCTTTAAGGCGGTTGACGAACAATTTCATGCCTTCTTCAACCTTGAACTGCTGGCCGTTAATCTCTACAATTGCGTACATTATAATATTTAATATAAACAGTTTTTCCGCCAGGCGGCTAATGGTTTTTAGCGCTTATTCTGCCCGTACGGACTAAATCGGGTGCAAAATTACGAAAATATTGTGTAACCAATATTGTACAAGTCTTTGAATTTATTTGTATTTATGTATAATTAACATATTTCTTTCCCTCTCGTAGATGTGTGCTCACCACGAATAGGCAACGCATATAGTATGGGCTTGCAAGTGGTCGACTTACCGTTCTGTGATAAGGCCATGCCGATAGGCATAAAGTAGCAGTTTGAGGTCGTCTATCTGTTGTTGGAGTTCTCGTCCTTTGTCGGTATCGGCAACCCTCATGCGGCGGTCGGCCATTTCCACAATCTGTGTTGTACCCTTGATGTCTGTACCCCTGAATATTGTGTCGGAGATATTGGTGAAGGGCTCATGCTGCACGAGTTGGAATCCTCGGCTATGGTATACCAGCGTGTAGCCCGCGATACCTGTTTCATGATGGTAAGCTTCAGAGAAACCGCCATCGATTACCATCAGTTTACCTCCTGCTTTGATAGGATTTTCACCCCTGCTGGCATGCACAGGAACATGGCCATTAATGATGTGCCTGTTGGACCCTTTTACGCCAAAAGCATCTAATATTCTGCAAACAACCTCTTCATTGTCACGCATTTTAAAATAATATCCTTTTTCTTCTTTGTGTGTGGCAGGGTCGGCAATGAAGTAGCGTTCATAAGTTCCCATCTTCGATTTGTCGAACAGCGGACTGTTCGGTCCACACCATAAATAAAGGAAATAGTCGGTAGCGTAAGCGCGTCTGTCGGCCGGTGTGTCGTTTTGAAATGCTGCCCTTATCATCATGCCCAAATGGTGAAGTAGTTGTTGCCCGCTGTAACATTCGCCAGGACAAATCTCCACTTCCTTCAATCTGCCATCTTCCTGAAGGGGTATAGAGGCATGAAAGAGCAGGTTGTCGTTATAGATGGCATACATACATCCGTGTGCCAGAAGGAGTGCGATATGCTTGTGCAGTTTCTCGCTCATGCAGAATGAATGCCGCAACTTTTCCATGAGCGTCTTTTCTTCGGGTGTGAGCTGGCATGGGTTGTCGGGATTGACAGTAGGGAAGAAATTACTTCTCAAGGCATAAGTTTTCCCACCAATGGTAACTGTTCCCTGTTTGAAATCTGTGGCACGCAACAACACCCTGTCTGCCATATCCCATTCGGGATGCCGGTCGATGATTGCCGCTTCCTGCTTGAATTGTATGATAGAGATAGCCTTGTGCATGAGTGCCGTAAGCCGGCGGGTTTTGTCGTCGGTAATGGTGTTGCCCATGTCGTGCGGAGTAAACTCCTCACAGGGGTCGTTTCCATACGTTTCCATTGCAAAGGTGGCGAGAGGAACGAGGTTGATGCCATAGCCGTCTTCCAATGTGGCCAGATTGGCATATCGAAGTGATAGTCGGATAACATTACATATACATGCATCGTTTCCAGCGCTTGCTCCCATCCACAACACATCATGATTGCCCCATTGTATATCCCAACCTGTGCGTTGAGCCAATGTATCGAGAATGATATGGGCTCCTGGGCCCCGGTCAAAAATATCTCCCAAGATATGCAGCCTGTCAATTGCCAATCGTTGTATCACCTTGCTGATGGCAATGATAAAGTCGTCGGCTCTGCGTGTTGATATAATCGTTGACACGATGACGTTGATATAGTCGGTCTTGTTCGCATCGTCGGTACGTTCGTGCAACAATTCTTGAATGATATAGCTAAACTCGGCTGGTAGCGATTTGCGCACTTTTGAGCGTGTATATTTGCTCGACACATCCCGACACACAGCCACCAATCTATGGAGTGTGATGTGATACCAATCGTCGAGGTCTGTTTCATGCAGCTTGACAATCTCTAATTTCTGTTCCGGATAATAGATGAGCGTACATAAATCGCGCTTTTCCTGTTCGCGGAGCGTGTTGCCGAAAAGCTCGTCAACCTTTCTGCGGATATTGCCCGAAGCATTCTTCAAGATATGTTGGAAAGCAAGATGCTCTCCGTGGAGGTCGGCCAGAAAATGCTCAGTTCCTTTGGGCAGTTGCAGGATAGCCTGAAGATTAATGATTTCAGTACTTGCTGCAGCCACAGTAGGATAATTTTGAGCTAACAGTCGCAGGTATCTCATATCGGAGTCAGTACCGCATGTCTTGTGTCCTGTCGTACTCTGTGTGTTGTCTGCGTTATTGTTATTCATACTCACAAGATTTTAGATTTGGGTAAAAATGGTGTGGGAATATAGCCCTCGTTAAGTGCCAAGTTTTCTGTTAATATTCCTATCACTTGGAGAGCAAAAGTTTCAAGATGTTGTTCGGATAGTTTCTGACACAATAGTGTTTCATCGTAGTCACCGGTGCGTAGCAAACGATACACTTCGGCATAATGACATAGCAACAGCGGGGTATGCTTTGCGATGTCGTGCAAGCGCAGAAAACTATTCACAATAGTATCCACGTTGATTTCTGTAAAGGGTGTACTGTCTATGGGTTCCGGTTTGGAAGACAGCGGAAATCGGTCGATATTTTTCACGTCACACTCCGGATATTTGAAGGCAAGACGTTTCAAGGCTGTCCGCATTTCCATGTCAACACCTTGGTCGTAGGCATAAAGGAACAACATCCGCCATTCTTCGTCGGAGAGCGTGTTGAGCATATTGCGTGTCGTATCGGCCAAGCCATCCGTTGTAATGATCAAATCATCAATGGCAATCTGTAGCAGCCTATAGATTATTTTCTTGGTATTCTCCGACAATAGCTGCGCCACATGTGTGTCCACAATCTTTCTGTACAGTCTGCGCATCTGCACCGTCATTTCAGCCTGCGTAATGGTCTGTGTGCTTGTGGCATCATCAATCTCTACAAGAAACTTATGGATGTCAAGCTGTTGCAAGCATGCAAATTCAAATTCGCTGCGTGCATGCACTACGGTGGCGTGGCGTAGCAGCAGACGGACAGGGTAGGGAATGCCCTTGTTGTTCCAAGGCAACAAATATCCTTGCGGACTATATATAATAGGTATATGGTGACGGATGGCTTTATGTAGCAAACGTATGACCATGGGGGTGCATGGACCAAATACATGCACCAGCGATGGCAAGTTCTGGCCCAAAGTGGCAGCATGGGTGGTGGTAAAGACATCGCCCAATGCCTTTTGCAATGCCTCAGCCATTGACGGGCATGCAGTTCCTTCGGGGGTATAGGCCAGAATTTTCATTGCTTGTGGGTCGTAAAGTCTGTAGCGTCGGTTCGCAAATGGCAAATGCGTGTAGCAAGCCTCGTCCAGAAGGCACGATACTCATACAAGAGCGCATGCCATGGTGAAAATGTTTCATGAAAAGTTGATATAGCGCTGCGTATGAGTAGGAATCGCACAACTGTCGTGATGATGAATGTTGATAGCGCTATTGCCAACAACAGCCATCGCGATGTGGCTATGGCGGCAATAGCCACGCCAAGCACACCTAACAAATGCAGATAAAGTGCCCATTGGTCGATATGTGTAAGCAAACGATACCAAACAGTTCCTTTCAGATGTTGTGATGTGTCGAAGTTCGCCAACTGTTCTTTGTGCCATTCCTTAAGGATTGGCTGTCGGCGTGTGAGTTGTGTTGCAGGTTCATACATCGGAATGGCATTGGCACCGTATTTGTCAACAATAAAGTCGTAGGCACCATATACATATTGCAAGTTGCCGGTATAGCCCCCTCCGTCAATGAAATCCTGTTTTAGGAATAAGAGGAAAGGAGCGGGCGCCCCATATGGCCGCTTGGTGCTTGCCGCACGCATGCGATAATAGGCTTGCCGTAAAACCAGGAAATGCCTATAAGCATATGAGTCGTTGTGTGGATAATGCACGTAACCCACCGCCATCCTTGTATCATCGCACGATAAATAGGCGTCGCATGTAGCCAGACAATGGGGTGAATCGGGTGCACAATCAGCTTGGGTAAGCATGATGTGGTTATGTTTGGCAGCTTTTACACCCAATGTTACAGCCAGTTTCTCACGACTCATATAACGTGAACTTTGCGGAACAAAGGTTGTGTACAGCCGCTGGTTGCCTGCATACCCTTTTAAGATGTTTTCCGTAGCGCTATCCCCCCGTTCTGTTACTACAATAATCTGTAATGCTTCCGGATATACTTGTTCCAGCCATAGAGGAAGGGTTTGCGCAAGGTCTTCGGCATTGTTGTGTGTGATGATAACCAACGAAAGCGGTTGGCAGTTGGCCGAGGAAGGCAACGAGCCATGGGGGCGTCGCTTAAAAGGATTAAGCAACGCATTCCCAACAGCCGTGGTAAGTAGGCCTACGGCTCCCGCTATCGTAAAGGAGTCAATCATCATAGTTCCTCAGAAATATAACCTTTAGGTAGTTTCCTGCAATTATATTGGCTGGCCATAATCTCTCCGTAGGCACCAGCACTTCTCAAGGCAATGAAGTCGCCACGATGACATTTGTTCAGGTCGATGGCCTTGGCAAAGACATCGCTCGACTCACAGATAGGACCTACAACATCGTAGCATTCTTCTGCCTCTTCGTTACTGATGTTTTCTATTTTGTGATAGGCCTGATAGAGTGCCGGGCGAATAAGGTCTGTCATACCTGCGTCAACAATGGCAAACTGTTTGTGTGTGCCTTGTTTTACATAAAGAACACGTGTGATGAGCGAACCACACTGGCCTACTACCGCACGACCTAATTCAAAATGCAGTTTCTGGTTAGGACGAAGTTTCAAATGCCGCGCATAGGTTTGGAAATAGGCCGTGAAATCGGGCACGGGCACACGATTGGGGTGTGCATAGTCAATGCCCAGGCCACCTCCCACATTGATGTCCTCTACACAGATGTGCTGTTTGTCCAACAAGTCCTGCAATTCGTTGATACGGTTGCATAAAGCCTCAAAATCCCCCATATCGAGTATTTGTGAACCGATATGGAAATGCAAACCAATGAAACGAATATGCTGCATGGATTGGGCTTTGGCTATCACGTCAACCATGTCTTCCATGGCAATACCAAACTTGTTTTCAGCCAAACCGGTTGTAATATTGGCATGCGTATGGGCACCCACATTGGGGTTGATACGCAGACATACCTGGGCAGTTGTGTTCTTGGCAGCTGCCAGTTCTTCGATCACCTCCAGTTCTGCTGTGCTCTCAACATTGAAACAATAAATGCCTTTGTCTAAGCCCAAATTAATTTCCCAATCGCTTTTACCAACACCCGCATACACAATCTTTGAAGCAGGAAAACCGGCATTGATAGCTGCCTGAATTTCACCACCACTTACGCAGTCGGCTCCTAAACCAGCCTGTGCAATAATGCCCAACACCTTGGCGTTGGCATTAGCCTTGATGGCATAGTGTACGCAGAAATTCTCGTATTTGCCAGCCTCGTTTGTAATGCAACGTAGCGTGTCGCGCAGTAGGGCGGCATCGTAATAGTAAAATGGCGTTTCCATGCTACAGAAACGTTCTATGGGGAAATGACCTTTCATGTTGTTCCTTTCTTTTCGATATATTGCGACGTGGGTTTTACTTATATATTAAATAAAACTTCGCTCAGATTCTGCAATGCGCGTTTCTTGTCTTGTGCCTTAATGAGGAATGAGATGTTATAGTTGCTGCCACCATAGGAAATCATTCTTACGGGAATGTTCTTCATGGCATCGGTAGCCAATGTCTCAAATCCAAGATTGCTCCAATCCAAGTCGCCCACAACACATACGATACACATGTCTGTGTCAACCGTCACAGTACCATATTTCTTCAACTCATCCACAATCTCTGTCAAATGGCTGGCGTTGTCGATACTCATTGAAACGCCCACCTCGCTCGTGGCAACCATGTCGATAGGTGTCTGGTAACTCTCAAATATTTCAAATACCTTTCTGAGGAAACCCGTTGCCAACAGCATGCGCGACGATTTGATTTTTATGGCCGTGATGTTATCTTTGGCAGCCACCGCCTTGATCTTTCCACGCAAAATGACATTGTCGATGATGGTGCCGGCAGCTTCCGGATCGAGGGTGTTCTTCAGTCTTACAGGGATTCCTGCATATTTGGCCGGTTGCACACAGGTAGGATGAAGAATCTTTGCACCGAAATAGGCGAGCTCAGCAGCTTCCTCAAAGTTAAGTTGGGGTATAGCCTCCGTCTTCTCAACAACACGTGGGTCGTTGTTGTGCATGCCGTCAATATCAGTCCATATCTGAATTTCGTCGGCTTTGATGGCAGCACCTATGAGCGATGCCGTATAATCAGAACCACCACGCTGCAAGTTGTCAACCTCACCATAGGCATTGCGACAGATAAAGCCTTGTGTGATGTAAATTTGATGTCCTTCGTTGGCTTTAAGCACTTCGTGCAACTTTTCCTGAATATATTGTGGGTCGGGCTCCACATTCTTGTCTGTGCGCATAAAATCCAAGGCGTTGAGCAGAATGGCATCCACTCCTTGCTCCTGGAGATAGTTTGTCACCATGTTTGTGCTGATGATTTCACCCTGAGCCACGATGGCTTTTTCCTCGAAAGAGGTGAAAAGATCCTTGGTGAAGGAACGAAGATAGTTAAATTCTGCACGAAGGAAATCTTTGGTTAGCTGCTTGAATTCCTCTTTACTATAGAGTTCCTCAACGTGTTGCATGTATTTGCGTTCCAACCCATTGATGATTTCGTTTGCTCCCTCTGGATTCTTTTTATACAAATAATCGCTGATTTCTACCAATGTGTTGGTAGTGCCACTCATTGCAGATAGCACGACAAAAGTGGGTTCTCCTGATTTTGTGACGAGTGAGGCTACATGCTTCATACGCTCGGGTGAGCCCACAGAAGTGCCTCCAAATTTCATTACCTTCATGTTGTCTGAATTTTATTTGTTTTTATTTCTTTCTTGCTATTTGTTATCCTTGTTTCAGCTTATGCTTCATCTTCTTCTTCGAAGAGTTCTATGTGATTGTATTCCTTGGTCACATCGTTGAGCTTACCGTCTTTGCAGCGATAAACAATGCCTGGAAATTTGTCAAGCATAGGTATGTTGTGGGTGGTCATCACTACAGCAGTACCTGTTTGTGTGGCCTCGCGCAACAACTTGACGATTTCGGTAGCCGTTTCCGGGTCCAAATTACCGGTTGGCTCATCGGCAATAATAATCTGAGGATGATTGAGCAGAGCCCTGGCTATAACAACCCGTTGCTGTTCGCCTCCTGACAGTTCGTGAGGCATACAGTCTTTTTTCTCCAACATACCAACGTTTTCCAGCACTTCGTTGATGCGTTGCTCCATGTCTTTCTTGTTTTTCCATCCTGTTGCTTGAAGCACAAAACGAAGGTTTTGCGCTACAGAGCGTTCGTGCAGTAATTGGAAATCCTGAAAGATGATACCCATCTCTTTTCTTAGTGCCGGAATATCCTTTCTTTTCAAGGTAAGCAGGTTGCGCCCTAACACCTCAGCTTTGTTACAGTCTTCCGCATAGAGGTCCAATTCGCAATACAACGTTTTCAATAAAGAACTCTTTCCTGAGCCCACTTTCCCAACGATGTAGATGAACTCACCATTTTCAACATGGAAGTCAACATCGGCGAGTATCTGCTTGTCCTGTTGGTATATGGTTGCCTGCTGATAATCTATGAGCATAATCCTTAGTTGTTATTTTTGTCTGTCACATTAAAACAATATATCTGGCGCACATAGCGCTACTATTTGCAAGTTGTTGTCATCATCCCCACAACCTTATTTCCTCAAGCCCGCAGCTTTTTCCATTCTGCGTTGCTTGTCCCAGTCAGGGTTATGACGTTTCTGCAGTTCACGTGCCACATCGTCTATCCTTAATCCTTTTTCCGTGAGCAGCACGATGAGATGATAAAGCATGTCGCCCGCTTCGTAAACCAGATTCTCCTTGCTGCCGTTAGTAGCCTCAATCACCGTTTCCAAACTCTCTTCTCCCAATTTCTGGGCTATTTTGTTGATACCTTTCTTGAAAAGACTGGTTGTGTAGCTCCCTTCGGGCATTTCCTGATGGCGGCAATCAATAAAATCCTGCAACTCTTTGAGAAACAGCACAGGCTCCATGTCGTTTTGTTCGCCCCAGCAAGTGTCGGTACCCTTATGACAGGTAGGTCCTTCGGGATGAACCCTCACCAGCAAGGTGTCGTTGTCACAGTCATTTTGGATGCTTACCAAATGCAGGAAGTGGCCCGAGGTCTCCCCTTTGGTCCATAGACATTGGCGTGTGCGACTCCAGAATGTAACGTGTCCTGTCTTAACCGTCATGTCATAAGCTTCCTGGTTCATAAAGCCCAACATCAGTACATTGCGTGTTACGGCATCTTGAATGATGGCCGGAACAAGTCCTCCCTGTTTATCGAAGTCTATTTTCATTTTGTGTCAATTATCAAATTCTAATATTAATACCCTCCTGTTGCAAATACTGTTTCAGGGTGGGTATGGGAATCTCTCCAAAATGGAAGACACTTGCGGCAAGCGCTGCATCGGCCTTTCCCTGTAGGAACACATCTCTGAAATGTTCCTTCTTTCCGGCCCCTCCGCTGGCAATGACCGGAATGGAAAGCATGTCAGCCAGTTGTGCCAGAGCCTCATTGGCAAAGCCATCTTTCACACCATCATGGTTCATGCTTGTAAAGAGAATTTCGCCTGCGCCACGTTGCTCCACCTCTTTGGCCCAATCAAACAGGCGCAGGTGGGTGCGCTCCCTTCCTCCTTTTATATAGCAATACCAGTCGTTGCCTTCCTGTTTGGCATCGATGGCGCACACACATACTTGCGAACCGAACTTTTGGGTTATTTCGTTAATGAGGTTAGGATTGCGAATGGCAGCGGAATTAACGCTCACCTTATCGGCTCCTGCATAGAGCAGCCGTTCCACGTCGGCAAGCTCGTTGATGCCACCACCTACGGTAAACGGGATATTTATTTCCTGCGCCACCTTTGTAACCATATCGGTAAAGGTTTTCCTTCCTTCATAGCTGGCCGTTATGTCTAAAAAGACAAGTTCGTCGGCACCAGCTTCGCTATAGGCTTTGCCCAAGGCAATAGGGTCGCCGGCTTGCCGAAGGTTGACGAAATTCGTGCCCTTTACGGTCATTCCATCTTTGACATCCAGACAAGGAATGATTCGCTTGGCCAATCCTTTGGGCATGGGGAGCTGCTCGGCATGAATATGCCCCTCGTAGAAAGCTTTGCCGAAGACAACGGCAGGAATGCCGGCTGCCTCCAGTTTGAGGATATCTTCATTAGAAGAAACACCTCCGCTTGCTATAAGATTCAAATGAGGATATGTGGCCATGATTTGCTGATACAGTTCGATGGCAGGTCCCTGCAAAGTACCGTCTTTGCTTATTTCCGTACACAACACATGCAAGACCCCTTTGTTCACATATTGCTCCAGAAAAGGCAACAAGTCTTGCTGTGAGTCTTCCTTCCATCCGTTGATGGAGATTTTCCCGTTTCTCACATCAGCGCCCAATATCAGTTTCTCCGGACCATAGATGTCCAACCAATGCAGGAAAACATCAGGTTGGGTTACGGCGATGCTGCCTACTGTTACCATCGATGCGCCCGCGTTGAAGGCTTTTTCTATATCACTTTCGCTCTTGATGCCACCTCCAAAATCAACCTTAAGATGGGTTGCGGCTGTTATGGCACGAAGCACATCGTCGTTAACGATGTGTCGGGATTTTGCTCCATCGAGATCCACAACGTGCAACCTTCTGAACCCAAGCTGCTCGAAATGCCGGGCCACTTCAACAGGATTGTCGTTGTACACGGTCTTGCAATTGTAGTCGCCTTTGGTGAGGCGAACACACTGGCCGTTAATGATGTCAATGGCAGGTATTAATTCTATCATAGCTCAAGGAAGTTCTTAAGGATTTGTTCACCCACTTTGCCACTTTTTTCCGGATGGAATTGTGTGGCATAGAAATTGTCTTTGTGCAAACAAGCGCTATAAGGATGAATATAGTCAGCGCGGGCAATGGTCCATGGGCACAGAGGCACATAGAAACTATGCACAAAATACACGTAGGGATGGGTGCCGAGATTTGAAAGCAAAGGAGAGTCCCCTGTGGGTTGTAGCATGTTCCATCCCATAGCCGGCACTTTATCTTCGTGTCGCTGTGGTATGAACCGTTTCACATCGGTAGGGAAAACACCTATACAGTCGGTGTTGCCTTCTTCGGAATGGCGGCACAACAACTGTTGGCCGATACAAATTCCCAATACCGGTTGTTTCAAGTCGCGGATAAGACAGTCCAAATGGTGTTCACGCAGATAGCGCATCGTGGTGCTTGCTTCTCCCTGCCCCGGGAAAAGTATTTTGTCAGCGGCCATCAACTGCTCTGCGTTGTCTGTGAGTATTGGGGTTATCCCCAATCTTTTCAAGGCATTGACAACAGAATAGATGTTGCCTGCATTGTATTTTACGATTGCAACTTCCAATTTCCTTTACACTTGTTGAATATTCCAAGTGCAAAGTTACAAATTTCTTTTAATATATAGTAGTAAACTTCCTTTTTTTTACGCTTCTTTCTCTTCCGGGCCTTTGAGAATGATGCTGGTAGCCCCTATGGTAAAGAGTGTGCCGTCGGTAATGACGCGTCGCTCCTTATCGCCTAAAATCTCATTGTCAACAAAGGTACCGGTATAACTCGGGCCATCACGTAAAACATATTTCAATTGGCCTTTCTTATCTCTCGACACATTTATCACGCAATGGGTGATGTCTATGCTCGGGTCGACGGTTTCTATAGCGCAGTTTACGCGACTGTCTTTCATGTAGCGACCAATAATGTTGTCGCCCATCTTCAACGGTATGATCTGCTTGTAATGAAACACGTTTTCAATCACTACCAACGAGCCAAAGGGAGTATCGCCGCTTTCTTCTTCCGGGTGTTCATCACGTTGCAAGTTGCGGAGTTTCGACACCCCAATTCTTATTCCGAATTGTTTGCCACACTCGCCACACTCAAAAACAAGAGATTGGCCATCCTTGTATTTCGTTTCGTCGAAGAGAATATAGCTGTCGCACTTAGGGCATTTCACTCGCTTCATGATTCCTTAATTCTTGTCACCCAACAATCGCTGAAACACTCATCTTGCTGTAGCTTGTGCATGGTCCGATAAGCTTCGCTTTCCGTTGCATATCTGCCATAAACGACACGGGTGTTATGGTTATGTGTGATCGACTCAGCTTCTTGCAGACCCCTGTTCTTAAGTTCCTGGGCATAACGTTCAGCGTTGCTGCGGGTAACCCTGCTGCAAAGCACTACGGTATAGAATGCATCATTCTTTTCAGGTGCGGGATGCAATGCTGCCTGTGTTGCTTTATTGTCGCTGCTTTCCTTTGCTGTGTTTGTAGTAGAGGAGTTAGTCAACGACATCTCTTCTGCCTGTTTGCCGAGTGTAGGGGCGTTGGGTTGCAAACCCGTGGGAGTCTGCACCACAGCCTTTGGCAGTAGGTCGTACAAGATTCCCGTATCGGCCAAGTTCTTATTGTTTGTAGAACTGCCGTTTCCAATGCGTGAAGGATACAAAAGGAACACTATTGCCACAATGCAAGCCGCTGCCACATAGCGTAAAGAACTAATTTTCAATGATACACCGTGGGGTTCATCATCGCTGTCAGAATAGGGATAATCTGCTTGAGCAGAACAGGTAGCTGTGGTTTGCAGGGGTAGCATGTCGAACGAACTTAAACCATATAGGTCTGGCGTGAGGATGCCGGCCTCGCAAGGGCTGAATTCATATTTGCCTTCTTTGTTCAGCTTAATGGTACCAATATCGTTCAGTTCGTAGAATCCTTGGTTGTCAATGTGTTGCTTCAACTCGCGAACCTCATCGGCTATGCGTCGCAAAGCCTCTGGATAGCTAATGTCGTAAGCCTCAATATAGGATTGTGCTAAAAGAGAATCGTTGAGTGTGAGTTGTGGATTGAATCCTAAAGTTCTCTGCGGCGGCAAGAACAATCCATCCTCGTCGTCGTATCGCGCATCCACATGATGAGCCATGAATCCTCCAAAGTTGGGGACAATCACGCAATCATTGCTCAAAAGTAGAATTTCGATATGTCTTTCCAATTCAATCATGCTGCAAAATTAGTGTTTTTTGGTTTAAGAAACAAACATTTCATTTGTTTTTTTCTCGTCTTCTTTTGGGGTGTGAAGCCATTTTCTTCATACTCAATGGGTTTGCTGAAAAAGTGAATTTTTGCAAATCTCTTTTGGCTTTGCTGGTGTCTTGTTTTTGCCAAACAGATGTCTTGTTTTTGCCAAACAGGTGTTTTGTTTTTGCCAAACAGAAGGGTGGGGTTGGTGAAAGAATGTTTGCTCTCGGCGAAACAGGTATAATGCTTGGGCAACTTACAAGCATGCCACGGATAACAAGACTATCGGAATGAAGAGATAAGGTGCATGCATCATATCGCTTAAATGTGGAAACGGTATTGTTTCTTGGCACGCTGGGGGGTAGGTGAACCAAAGGAACTGGAAAAACTGCCACCACCGGCTTTGCCACGATATTGTGACCAGCGTTGCTTGATGCGTTCCACATAGTCAACGGTTTCGTTTCCTCGCATATATCCATACTTCACGATAGGATCTTTATAATAAGCGGGGTCGCGTAGTTTCAGTACATAAGGAGCAACTTCCGACCAGCGGTGTGTATTGCGACCATTCTTTTTGGCCAGCGCCATGGCATCTCTAACATGATGATAGCCACCGTTGTAACATGCCAAAACAAACCATGTGCGTTCCATCTTCTCCGGGATGTCACGTAGCTTGGCATCGAGGTCGGCCATGTATCGGGTTGCTGCCGCAATATTGGGTTCCGGTTCAAACAGTTGTGCTCTTGACAATCCCAGGCGGTCGGCAGTTTCCGGCATAATCTGCATCAGTCCGCAAGCACCAACCCACGAACGTGCTTTAGGGTCGAAAGTAGATTCCTGATAGCATTGTGCCGCAAGCAAACGCCAATCTATTCTTGCTGTAGGTGCATGCTTTTGGAACAGGTGGTCGTAGGTGGATATAACGCCGGTCTTACTGTTTAACATAGGGGCATAGACATGTCGTTTCACCCGGGCTGTAGAAAACATTTCCTGTTCCTCTTTTTTTACTTTGTCAAGCAGGGAGGGCTTGAACCAATTGTCGATGGTGTCGGCCAAAGAGGGATTGTTTGCCGCAACACCCCATGCAATTGATGCTTTGTCGCCAGGTTTCTTTCCGCAAATTCTAATGCCTTTCAAAACCTTGTTGAGATGGATGGCAATCACATCACCTTCACCTTTTTTAAGTCTGTTGAGAAGGTCTGTGGTATCTTTGCATACCTCTACACGAAGCGATACACCCAAGGTTTGGGCAAATTTCTCGCATAACAGATATTGGGTTCCCATCCCCCTGCCATGGTATTCGTAGTAGGTGTCGGGACCGTTGAGTGTCAAGATAATAAGTTCGCCATTGGCCTGAATGTCAGCAAGTGTAAACGCATCAGTAACAGTATCCGCATCTTCATGTAGTGGCGTACCCCATGGCGTGAGCTCCTGTTTCTTTTCCTTGCTACAGGCACCTGTCATGAGCAGAAAACACAACAATAGTATCGTATAGAAGATGGATAATCGCATAACAGCCGACAAAGTTACAACATAATTTGCAGGTATCAAAGGATTTGATTACTTTTGCATTGGAATTTATTAATTATAGCTTTATAAACTATGTTGCGAATTGCCGTACAGTCAAAAGGTCGTCTCTTTGACGATACCATGAATTTATTGGCAGAAGCGGATATCAAGATTAGCGCTTCGAAACGCACGCTGCTGGTGCAGTCAGCTAATTTCCCTTTGGAAGTTTTGTATTTGCGTGACGATGATATCCCTCAAAGTGTAGCCAATGGTGTAGCAGATCTTGGTGTGGTAGGTGAAAATGAATATGTGGAGCGTTGCGAGGATGCTGAAATCGTATCACGTCTCGGCTTTAGCAAATGCCGCCTTTCATTGGCACTTCCCAAAGATATCGACTATCATGGTTTGGAGTGGTTTGAAGGAAAAAAAATAGCCACTTCTTACCCCGTGATACTCCGCCGTTTCTTGGATGAGCACCATATTCATGCCGATATTCATGTGATTACCGGTAGTGTGGAAATATCGCCCGGTATAGGTTTGGCAGATGCCATCTTTGATATTGTGAGCAGCGGTTCGACATTGGTTAGCAACAACCTGCGCGAAGTGGCTGTTGTGATGAAAAGCGAGGCTCTCCTGATAGCCAATAAAGGAATCACAGCGGAAAAACGCAAGATTCTGCAAGAAATGTTGTTCCGTTTTGAAGCTGTACGCAATGCTGAAGACAAGAAGTATGTGCGCATGAATGCTCCGAAGGAACATCTGCAGGAAATTATTCAAGTGCTGCCTGGCCTGAAGAGTCCTACCATCATTCCTCTTGCCGACGATGCATGGTGTTCGGTGCATGCGGTGCTTGACCAGAATAGGTTTTGGGAGATTATAGGCAAACTCAAGGAATTGGGTGCGCAGGGCATCTTGGTTACGCCCATCGAGAAGATGATTTTGTAGAAGTGGCGTGTGAATTGTGCCACCTATATAATAATAAATTAGGTGGCAACAGTTGTGTCGCCTTGTTATAAATGAAATGAATCACATGGAATGCAATAATATGTTTGGCGAGGTTTTTCGCTATCCCAATAGGGCTGAGTGGTCTGTCATCACGAAGCGGCCCCACATAGATACAACCCAACTGGCAAACACGGTGAAGACCGTGCTCGACGATGTTAAACAACATGGTGATGAGGCCGTTATCAGATATGAGGAACAGTTTGACCATGTGCGGCTCCACACATTGGAGGTGAGTGAACAAGAGATGGAGGAGGCAGCGCAGGCTGTTTCCCCGCAACTGAAGGAAGCCATAGAACTGGCCGCCCATAACATCTCGCAGTTTCATGCTGCACAACAACGGTTGCACATAGAAAAGGTTGAAACTTGTCAGGGGGTTGTATGTTGGCAGAAGTGCATTCCTATAGAAAAGGTGGGGCTTTACATTCCCGGAGGAACAGCACCACTCTTTTCTACCGTACTGATGTTGGCTATTCCTGCACGCATAGCGCAATGTCGTGAAATCGTGCTGTGCACTCCTCCTGGAAAAGATGGCAAGGTGAATCCGGCTATTCTGATGGCAGCGAAAATTGCCGGTGTGAGTCGTATCTTCAAGGCAGGTGGCGTGCAGGCCATAGGAGCAATGGCCTATGGAACGCATACCATTCCTAAAGTATATAAAATATTTGGTCCGGGCAATCAATATGTCATGGCTGCCAAGCAACAAGTGTCGCTCCATGAAGTGGCTATAGATATGCCTGCGGGTCCTTCGGAGGTATGTGTGATAGCCGATGAAACCAGTAATCCGGTATTTGTGGCTGCCGACTTGTTGTCGCAGGCCGAACATGGCATCGATTCACAGGTGTTGTTTATCACAAGTGCTGAAACTATGTTGGAAAAGGTGGTTGAGCAACTGGCGCAACAGCTTTCCCGCTTGCCACGTAAAGACATAGCAGCTCGTGCCTTGGCCAACAGCCGGTTTGTTGTGGTGAAGGATACGCATGAGGCCATGGAACTCAGTAATGCCTATGCCCCAGAACACCTCATTATAGCAACCGCTGATTATGAGGAACTGGCATCGGAAGTGATCAATGCGGGAAGTGTGTTCCTTGGCAGTTATGCTTGTGAAAGTGCTGGCGATTATGCCAGTGGCACGAATCACACCTTGCCAACGCATGGCTATGCAAAGGCATATAGTGGGGTGAATCTTGATAGTTATATTCGTAAGGTAACCTTTCAACACCTCACAAAGGAAGGCATCAGCCAAATAGGTCCGGCTGTGGTGGCAATGGCTGAGAGTGAGCAACTGGAAGCGCATGCTGAAGCTATGCGCGTAAGATTGAATTGTAGTAAAGAGGAGTAAACGATGAGACAACTACAGGAATTGGTGCGCGAGAATATATGGAAACTGTCGCCTTATAGTAGCGCAAGAAATGAATTTTCTGGTCGTACGGCAAAGGTGTTTCTGGATGCCAATGAGAATCCTTATAACAATCCTTATAATAGATATCCAGACCCTCTGCAAATCAAATTGAAAGAGAAACTGTCGCAAATAAAAGGCGTTCCCGTCAACAATATCTTCTTGGGAAATGGTTCCGACGAAGCAATTGATTTGCCATATAGAATTTTCTGCGAACCTGGCCGCGACAATGTGGTTGCCATAGAGCCTACTTATGGCATGTATCGCGTGTGCGCGGATATTAATAATGTGGAATATCGCCCCGTATTGCTCGATGAGCATTTTCAAGTTACGGCACAGCGTTTATTGGATGCCTGTGACGCCCATACGAAATTAATGTGGATTTGTTCGCCCAATAATCCTACCGGCAACTTGATTGACCGTTGGGAAATAGAAAAGGTGCTCAAATCTTTTGAAGGAATTGTGATTGTTGACGAGGCCTATAGCGATTTCTCGTCGCAGCGCCCCTTCCGTGCCGATCTCGCCGCTTATCCCAATCTCATAGTGCTCAACACCATGAGTAAGGCTTGGGGTTGTGCCGCCATCAGGTTGGGTATGGCTTTTGCCAGTAGCGACATCATCGCGTTGTTCAACAAGGTAAAATATCCTTATAACGTGAATCTGCTCAGTCAGCAAAAGGCATTGGAGATTTTGGATGACCCCTATACCGTTGACAAATGGGTGAAGATGTTACTTGGTGAACGGGCACGCATGATAACGGCCTTTCTGGAACTCTCCTGTTGCGTGGGCATTTATCCAACTGATGCCAATTTCTTCTTGGTCAAAATGGACAATGCCCAACGAATCTATGACTACTTGGTCGATAAGGGAATCATCGTGCGTAATCGTACCCGGGTGCAACTGTGTGCCGATTGTCTACGTATAACTATTGGCACGAAGACGGAGAACAATGAGCTTCTTGGGGCGTTGCGCATGTATGTTTCTTGAGTGACAACGTGTGATCGATGCAGGAGGGAAGCTCCTCATCATAATGTGTAACCATCATCAATGTTTTATTAGGCCTTTGGCAATAAACATTGATGATTTCTTTTACGCGCTGGCGGTTATAGTCATCAAGTCCATGTAGCGGTTCATCAAGAATCAGCAGTTGCGGATCTTTTACAAAGGCCCGTGCCAACAGCACAAGGCGTTGTTCGCCTGTCGACATCTTCATAAAGGAGCGTTCGGCAAGGGTGCCTATTCCGAAGATGTTCATCCACCATTGGCATTGTACATATTCTTCTTCTGTAGGTGTGGCATAGAGTCCTATGGTGTCTTTCATTCCACTTGCAACAATGCGGATAGCCGGTAAATCGCGAAGGTATGAACGGTGCATTTCGGGTGATACATAACCAATATGCCGTTTGATGTCCCATATACTTTCCCCACTACCACGTTTGCGGTCAAAGAGGGTAATATCGCAAGCGTAGGCTTGGGGATTGTCGGCACAAATCAACGACAGGAGCGTACTTTTCCCTGCACCATTTTCACCTCTTATAGCCCATCGTTCGCCATTCTTCACAACCCAGTTCAGGTGATGGAGGATGACGCGCTCACCATATTGTATGCTCACATCATTCATCCGAACCACCTCTTGCACATGGTAATCGGTATTGGCATGCGGCAGTTGAAGAATGGCCTGGCATGCAGAGGGGTCTAAAAGCGGTGGGGTTAAAGCAACATGCTTTGCGTAATAAGCTTCCCGTGTCAACTTCACACCCACGGTCATGTCCTTTACCTCTATGATATGGGTAATAAACGCAGGTATATCGTCGGTTTGTGAGAGCACTAAAACCACTAACACCTGTGTGTTGCGCGCCAGCTCAGAGAGCACCTCTTTGAGTTGTAGGCGTGTGGGAGCATCCAGACCGATAAAAGGATTGTCGATAATGAGCATCCTGGCTTCAGCCAGCAAACTCCTCGTTATGACATATTTGCGCAGTTCCCCGCTCGACAGTCGGATGAGTTGCTTGTCGAGCAAAGGAGCCATTTGAAATATCTCATACAAACGTTCACGCAAATGTTTGCGTTCAGCGCTGTCACACCCTGTTTCCATATATGCCCTGTCCAGCAGTTGTCGGATGGTAGGGGCTTCAGGATCCTCTTCTTGCGATTCCCATCTTTGCAGCAGGAAGCACGTTTGGTCGGCGCTCCCATAGGAATCGCGGAAAGCAATGTAGCGTATGTTATCAGCAGCAAAAGTTTTACTACTGGGCGAGAAATCATAGTAAGGTTGTGGTATCTGCAGGTTGTGTCGGCCACGCAGTAAATCTACAAGCATCGTTTTACCACCTCCGTTCGGACCCACTATGGCAATCTGTTCGCCTGCCATCAATTCTAAACTGAACGGTTTACGCATGGCGTATTCGGGGGTAGGGCATACACCATTCTCAATTCTCACAATACATTGCTTTTCCATTGCTTTGCTTATAAAACGCCGACAAAAGTACACAAATTCTATGACTTATCACAGAAAACGTAGAAAAAACAGAAGGTCTTTTCTGCAAGTAAGGTGTTAACATAAAAAATCCGCAATACCTTCGGAGGGTATTGCGGAAAAGATACTAACACGGTATTTTGTTTTGCTATAAGCGTGTTATAAGTGTAAGACTTGCTTTGCCGTACCTATTCGTCATATTCCTGCCAACTCTTGATCTGAATATCGTTCAGTCCGAGTTTGCAGAATGCCTCGATGAAGGCACTTGCCAAACGAGCGTTTGTTAGCAATGGAATATTATGGTCGATGGCACCACGACGAATGCGGTAGCCATTGCTCAGTTCACGATGTGAGCGGTTTTTCGGAATGTTGACAATCAAATCAAAGGCATGATTGGCGATCATGTCCATCACATTCGGTTGGTTAGACTGATCCTCGTCAGGCCATCCCACAGCAATGGCTTCAATACCGTTCTCGTTCAAGAAGCGAGCTGTGCCTTGTGTAGCATAAATCTGATAACCAGCCTTCTTCAAAGCCTGTGCGGCATCCAGCAAGGATGCTTTCTCCTTTGCACCTCCCGATGAAAGCATGATTCCATGATCTTTGCGAGGAATCTTATAACCTGTGGCTACCATAGAGTTTAGCAGCGCCTCCTCATAGGAATCGCCCATACAGCCCACTTCGCCCGTAGAACTCATGTCGACACCTAAAACAGGGTCGGCGTTTTGCAGGCGGGCAAAAGAGAATTGCGATGCCTTTACACCCATCCTGTCAATATCGAAGGCCGATTTGTCGGCTTTCTGATAGGGTGCATCGAGCATGATCTTTGTGGCTGTTTCGATGAAGTTGCGCTTCAAGACCTTGCTGACGAAGGGGAATGAGCGTGATGCACGCAGGTTACATTCAATCACCTTCACGGTGCGACCTTTAGCAAGATACTGGATGTTGAAGGGGCCGGATATGTTCAACTCACGTGCGATGGCACGAGATATTTTCTTGATTTGTCGGGCTGTAGCAAAAGAAATCTGCTGTGCGGGGAACACCATGGTGGCATCTCCTGAATGCACACCGGCATATTCAATATGCTCAGAAATGCCATATTCAACAATCTCTCCGTTTTGAGCCACGCCATCAAATTCTATCTCGTTGGTTTCTGTCATGAACTGCGAAATCACAACAGGGAATTCTTTAGACACTTCTGAGGCGGCAGCCAGGAAGCGCGTCAGTTCCTCATCCGTATAACATACGTTCATGGCAGCTCCTGAAAGAACGTAGGAAGGACGTACAAGCACCGGATAGCCCACCTCATCGATGAAGGCCTTCACATCATCCATAGAAGTCAAAGCACTCCATTTAGGCTGGTCGATGCCTAATTGGTCGAGCATGGCGCTGAATTTGCTTCGGTTTTCAGCCCTGTCGATAGATATAGGCGATGTACCAAGGATGGGCACACCCTGACGATACAGTTTCATGGCAAGGTTGTTGGGAATCTGTCCGCCCACACTCACGATAACGCCTTTGGGTGATTCCAAATCAATAACATCCAACACCCGTTCGAACGACAATTCGTCAAAATACAAACGGTCGCACATGTCATAATCCGTAGAAACTGTTTCAGGATTATAATTAATCATGATACTCTTGTAGCCCAACTTGCGTGCTGTTTCAATCGCATTAACCGAACACCAGTCGAATTCTACAGATGAACCAATGCGATAGGCACCTGACCCCAATACGATTACCGACTTGTCGTTCTTGTAATAATTGATGTCATGTCCCTCTACGGCATAGGTCATATACAAATAGTTGGTGAGGTCCGGATGCTCGCTGGCCACAGTTGGAATGCGTTTCACAGCAGGAAGAATACCCAATTTCTTGCGATAGTTGCGCACGGCAAGATTTTCCTTTTCCATGTTGCCCTCATGGCGGTCCAGCACGAAACGTGCAATCTGGAAATCAGAGAATCCCATGATCTTTGCCTGGCGCATCACCTCCGCAGGAATCTCTTCAATAGTGTGGAAGGATTTAAGCTTATCTTCGTAATCTACAATATTTTTCAGCTTTTGGATAAACCAAGGGTCTATCTTTGTCAATTCCTGAATGCGTTCTATGCTGTAACCTTCTTCCAATGCCTGGGCAATAGCAAAGATACGTAAGTCTGTTGGATTGGCAAGCTCCTCATCGAGGTTGTCAAAATGAATATGGTCGTTGGCCACAAAGCCATGCATGCCCTGACCAATCATACGCAAACCTTTTTGAATCAGCTCTTCGAAAGTGCGGCCAATAGACATGATTTCGCCAACGGATTTCATGCTAGAACCGATTTTGCGACTAACGCCCGAGAACTTGGTTAAATCCCATCGTGGTATCTTGCAGATAAGATAATCGAGCGAGGGAGCGACATACGCAGAATTGGTGGTACCCATCTCGCCTATCTGGTCGAGTGTATAGCCGAGAGCTATTTTGGCAGCCACAAATGCGAGCGGATAACCCGTTGCTTTTGATGCAAGGGCAGAAGAACGGGAAAGGCGTGCGTTGATTTCGATAATGCGGTAGTCGTTTGTTTCAGCATTAAACGCATATTGAATGTTACATTCACCTACAATATTGAGGTGGCGTACGCATTTGATGGCAATCTCCTGCAGCATCTTCACCTGCTCATCGGTCAACGAACAAGTGGGTGCAACCACTATTGATTCGCCGGTATGGATTCCTAATGGGTCGAAGTTCTCCATCGATGCAACGGTAAAACAATGGTCGTTGGCATCGCGAATCACTTCAAATTCAATCTCTTTCCAACCTTTCAAACTTTCTTCTACAAGAACTTGTGGCGCAAAGGTAAAGGCCGATTCTGCAATCTCGGTAAACGTCTTCTCGTCAGGACAAACACCTGAGCCCAGGCCGCCCAAAGCATAAGCCGAGCGTATCATGATAGGATAACCTATGCGACGTGCTGCGGCAATTGCATCGTCCATACTCTCGCAAGCCTGCGAAATAGGAGTCTTCAAGTCTATTTTATTCAGCTCCTTCACAAAGAGGTCTCTGTCCTCCGTGTTCATGATGGCTTCAACACTCGTGCCAAGCACTTCCACACCATATTCTTTCAGCACACCTGTGCGATACAGTTCTGTTCCGCAGTTGAGGGCTGTCTGTCCACCGAAAGCCAGAAGAATGCCATCCGGGCGCTCCTTGCGAATTATTTCTGTTACGAAGTGCGTATTGACGGGAAGGAAATAAACCTTGTCAGCTATACCTTCGCTCGTTTGGATGGTGGCTACATTGGGATTGATGAGCACAGAGCGTATACCCTCTTCGCGAAGGGCTTTGAGTGCCTGTGAACCGGAGTAGTCGAACTCTCCTGCCTGTCCTATTTTAAGGGCTCCTGAACCCAGAACGAGGACTTTCTTCAATTGCTTTTTCATTATTCTTGGTTTAAGTTCTCTTATTTTTCTTTTTTGGCAGAGTTACTGATGCCGCAGTATTTCACATTGGTTAAAATCGTTGGAGGTTGATTTTAGCCTGCAATTATGCAAAGGTACATTATTTTTGCGATTGCGCAAAAAAATACACTTACATTTATTGGCAAATTGCACTTGGTGTGTTTACTTTTGTTTGACGAACGGCATGAGAAAGGTTCTTGGAAAGTGTGATGGCGATGAGAAACCTTGGGATTTTTTTGGTTTGTATGGTGAAAAGCAGTAACTTTGTTGCATAAACATTATAATATACTATATTGATAAAGATAATGAGAACTATGAGGACAATGAAAAAACTGCTCCCTGTGTTGCTCTGTCTGGTATGCTGTCAGGTACAGGCTGCCAAGACCATGACGGTAAAAGACATAGCTAATGGCACTTTTGCTGCCAAGACCTTACATGGCATCGACCCCTTGCCCGGTACCGACCAATATGCCCGTATCAGCGACGATGGGAAGAAAATATTGCGATGCTCTTTCAAGACAGGCAAGCAGACGGGTGTGCTGTTTGACGTGGAGAATACATTGGGCGAGACAATAAAGAACTTTGATGGGTATGTCATGTCGCCTCAAGGCGATCGTATGTTGATTAGAACAAACACGGAACAGGTGTACCGTCGTTCTTTCAAGGCCGATTATTATATTTATACCATACAGAGCACTAAGTTGGAAAAACTCTCCGATGGGGGAAAACAGCAAGTGCCTCTATGGTCGCCCGATGGTTTTCAGATTGCATTTGTAAGAGACAATAATCTCTTTCTCGTGAAGTTGCTTTATGGCAATGCTGAAATGCAAGTAACGAAAGATGGGAAATTCAATGAAATCATTAATGGCATACCCGATTGGGTGAACGAGGAAGAGTTTGGGCATAACCGTTCGTTTTGCTTCAACGCGGATGGTACGATGCTCTGCTGGATTAAGTATGATGAGAGTAAGGTGAAGACCTATGGATTGCAACTCTTCAAAGGTGCGCGCCCAACTCGTATGGCCTACGATACTTATCCCGGCTCTTATGATTATAAATACCCTAAGGCCGGAGAGGACAATTCGGTTGTAACTGCCTGGAGCTATGATGTGAAGAGCAGACAGATACGCCAGTTGCAGGTGCCTTTGGAGCAGGACGGTTATATGCCTCGCATCAAAATGACAAGCGATGCGCAGCAGGTGATAGTCTATACCATGCCCAGGCATCAGGATGCGTTGTGCCTGTATGCTGTGAATCCAAGAAGTACCGTTGCCAAACTCCTCATCAAGGAAACTTCTAAACGGTATGTGAAAGAGGAGGCTATGGAGGGTGTGCTCATAGGGAAGTCTTCAATTCTTGTGCCCAGCGATCGCGATGGCTACATGCACCTTTATATATATAATAGCTTGGGTAAGGTGCAGCGCAAGATAGGTGACGGCTCTTTTGACATTACCGCTGTATATGGCTATGATGAGGCCACGGGCGATGTTTACTATCAGGCAGCTGTTCCCACACCGCATGACAGGCAGGTCTTTGTGGCGCACAGAAATGGTAAAGTGGAATGTTTAACCCCTAAAGAGGGATGGAACACAGCTGTTTTTTCAGGCGACTACCAGTACTTCATCAACACCTGGAGCAATTACAACACTCCCTATGTAGCTACTTTGTGCAATAAGAAGGGTGTAGCGCTCAGCAAACTTCTGGACAATCAGGAACTGGTTGCCAAGGTGGCTGATTATGGATGGTCGCAACGCGAAACCTTCTCGTTTACCACTTCTGAGGGTGTTAAACTCGATGGCTGGATGGTAAAGCCTCGTGGATTCAATCCTTCGCGCAAATATCCGGTTATCATGTTCCAATATAGCGGACCGGGTAGCCAACAGGTCGTTAACTCTTGGAGCGCAGGAGGAATGGGACAAGGTGGTGCTTTCGACCAGTATCTCGCTTCTCAAGGGTTTATTGTGGCATGTGTTGATGGTAGAGGAACCGGTGGCCGTGGTGCAGAGTTTGAGAAGTGTATTTATCTGAATATGGGAAAGGTGGAGTCGCGCGACCAGGTGGAAACAGCTCTTTGGTTAGGCAAGCAATCGTATGTTGATGCAAAGCGCATTGGTATATGGGGATGGAGCTTTGGCGGTTTCAATACCTTGATGAGTATGAGTGAGGGGAGGGGAGTGTTCCGTGCGGGAGTAGCCGTGGCACCACCCACACATTGGAAGTATTACGACACGGTGTATACGGAGCGTTATATGCGTACGCCCCAAGAAAATCCGGAAGGTTACGAGGATAACCCTATCTCACGTGCTGCCAAGCTACACGGTGAGTTGCTCATTTGTCATGGTCTGGCCGATGACAATGTGCATCCTCAAAATGCCTTTGAATATTCGGAGGCTTTGGTTCAGGCCGACAAGGATTTCAAGGAACTGATTTATACCAACAGAAACCATGGTATTTCGGGTGGCAATACACGCAACCATTTGATGCGGCAAATAGCCAATTTCTTCAAGGAAAACATGAAGTGATTCCGTATTTTT
>CAMAMZ010000004.1 GCA_945837185.1 uncultured Bacteroidales bacterium
TCACTAAACGACAAAGAAAAAAAGTCCCATACTATTATATATTATATATAAGGTATGGGACATTTCTTTGAGCGACGTTTCCAATGTTCAAGGAGCGGGCTGAAGGACCAGTAAGCGCTTAGGCGGTTTTCAAGTGACCTTTGGTTCAGGGTGTGCAATGAATGTTAGCGATTGTTCCTGACCGAACTTGAACAAGTTGCTATATATTCTCACTCGCTGCAAAATGAAAGAGAAACTGCTGTCTGGTTCAAATCATCTTATATATATAATAAGGTATATATTCCATTTATATATATAATAAGGTATATATTCCATAAGGCATACTACGTTGACAGAAATCAAAAAAAAATCGTTTAAAATATCCCTTGCTAAGCAGTTTTTTACTATATTTGCAACTGAATTAAATACCAATAAACATTACTGCTCATGAAAAGATTTTTTTTATTGCTCTTCACACTTGGGCTAACACATTTTCTTTACGCACAACAGAAGAAGCTACCGCAACTTGGAAAAGCATCCATCGAACAAGTGATACGTAATATGACACTTGAAGAAAAGGCTTCCATGTTGATTGGCGTTGCCACCGACTCAGAGAACAACATGGTTGCCTCAGCAGCAGGAACCACAGTGGCAATTCCTCGCTTAGGTATTCCTCACACTTACTTACAAGACGGTCCTACAGGATTGCGCATTGACAGTGTCAGACCTGGTGATAGCAAGAAATACTATACAACAGGCTTTCCTGTATCAATCTTGATGGCTGCCACATGGAACACCGACCTTGCTAAACGTGTGGGAAGCGCTATGGGCGAAGAGGTTTGCTCTTTTGGTCTTGACGTATTGCTTGCACCTGCGCTCAACATTCAACGCAATCCGCTATGCGGCAGAAACTTCGAATACTATTCGGAAGATCCTCTCCTTTCCGGATACATGGCAGGAGCTGCCGTGCAAGGTTTACAGTCAAGAGGCGCAGGAGCTACGATCAAGCATTTTGCGGCCAACAGTCAGCAATCCATGCGAATGTTTAACGATGCACGCATCTCCCAACGGGCACTTCGGGAAATCTATCTTAGGAATTTTGAGATTGCCGTACGCGAAGCAAAGCCTTGGGCTGTGATGTCGTCTTATAATAGTATCAATGGACAACGGGCACAAAGTCACCACGGACTCCTTACCACGCTTTTACGCAAGGAATGGGGTTTCGATGGCTTCGTGGTGACCGATTGGGGAGATCCTCGTATTACTAAAGATCAGATTTACGCGGGTAATGATCTGCTCATGCCTGGCAAACCCTCGCAAATAACAGATATCGTTGAAGCGGTACGTAAAGGTGAACTGGACGAGAAGGTGGTTGACGAGGCTGTGCGCCGTATGTTAAGATATATTCTGCGCTCCAACTCGTTTAAAGGTAAGAAAGCCGATTTTAACCCCGACCTCAAAGGGCATGCTCTGCTTGCGCGTGAAGCAGCAGCCGAAGGTATTGTGCTGTTGAAGAACGAGGGTAAAGCACTCCCATTAGCCAAAGACAAGCAGATAGCCCTCTTTGGTGTGGGCAACTACAATTTCTTTGCCAACGGATTAGGTTCAGCTGATGTGTTCAAACCCTATGTCGTGAATCTACAACAAGGTTTGTTGGCTGCAGGCGTTCCTATTCATCCTCGACTTGACAAGTATTACCGGCAATACTTAGCCAATGAAGACTGGCAATTGGCAGAAGCCAACAAACCCAGTTGGAAGAATTGGTTCTTTGGTTATAAGAAACCTCAAGAAGCACGCATTGAAACATCCTTCATCACGTATAGGGCGAAAGACTGCGACAAGGCTGTTATTACCATTGCCCGCAACGCTGGAGAGTGTGAAGACCGCGATTACAAAGAAGGTGATTACCTACTCACTGCAGCAGAAAAACAACTCATTGCCGATGTGAGTCGCATTTTCCATGCACAACGAAAGCCCGTTATCGTTGTACTGAATGTAGGTGGAGCAATAGATATTTCTTCCTGGAGCCATCAGGTGGATGCCATCGTAATGGCATGGCAACCAGGTATGGAAGGAGGAAATGCTGTTGCCGACATTCTGACAGGAAAAGTGAATCCTTCAGGGAAACTGCCCATTACCTTGGCTTTGCAATATGAAGATTATCCTTCAGCTGCCAACTTCCCCCTGCACTATAAGTTTAGCTGGGACGAACTCCTGCGCCCCGGCAAGAAAGTCATGGAGACAAAGAATCTTGGTTATACTTGTTATGAAGAAGATATATGGGTGGGCTACCGTCATTTCAATACTTTCGCAAAACCTGTTGCCTATCCCTTCGGTTACGGTTTGTCGTACACTACCTTTAACTATGGAGCCTGTACCATCAAACAGCAACGCGGACGTTGCTATGTAAATGTAGAGATTACAAATACAGGAGAAAAAGCTGGAAAGGAAGTGGTGCAACTCTATGCTACAGCACCTGCAGGCAAACTGAAAAAACCGACACGCGAGCTCAAAGCGTTCGCAAAGACCCCATTGTTGCAACCGGGCGAGAAGACCACGCTGACCTTAGAATTTCCTATTGCCGACCTTGCCTCTTTCGATGAGGAGCAAATGGCTTGGGTAACAGAGGCAGGTACCTATACGCTCTCTATCGGTGCATCGGTAGAGGACATACGGGGTAAGGTGCAGTTAAAAGTGGCTAAACCGTTGATCAAAAAAGTGCAAGTACGCATTTAAAAATTGTACAGTACCCTCTCTTTTCGTGCGGGAGGGTACTATACAAATGACACAAATCAAAAAAAATGTAAATTCCTTTTTGTTCTGTGTTTTTTTGTCTAACTTTGTATTCCAAAAAATAGCGTGTACTTCTCACAGCGATGCTTCTTCCGCAATGTCATTGAGAATACAATAGACTGAATATTACAACCAAACAATTATACAACTGTTTTATAGAGTCAGTTAACCACAAAATGGAAAAGTTCAACAGCATACGAGACGTGGCGCGAGAATTAGCGCGCAAATACAGCACGATGACACACGATGAATTAGATATTTTGGAAAGTGTGCTCGTGCCTCATAAATATCTAAAAGGACAAATGATTCTTTCAGAGGGTGAAGTATGCAAGGAAATTCTATACATTGCAAAGGGAATGACCCGTCAGTTCTACTATAAAAACGGCAAAGAACTCACAGAGCACATCTCTGTAGAAGGTGGTGTGGTGATGTGCATAGAAAGCCTTTTTAGAGAAGAACCCACACGCTTGCAAATAGAAGCGTTAGAACCAACAATTGTATATGCGCTCCCCAAGGCACGTCTTGAGGAGGTGGCACTGCACAACGTGAATATCCAGATTCTATACAGAAAAATATTAGAAGAGAGCCTCATCCTCTCACAAGTGCATGCTGATTTAGTGCGTTTTGAAACCTCGCAAGACCGCTATCAGAAAATGTGCAAGCTGATGCCACAAGTTGTGTTGCGCGCACCACTCATTTATATTGCCAGCTATCTGCAGATGACTCCGGAAACCCTGAGTCGCGTACGAACGGCTTCCTTGAAGAAATAACAAAGGAAGCGGAAATATGAAATGAACCCCGAAAGTTAAGCAACAAACTTTCGGGGTTCACTTTTGTAGCAACCTCCCCTTCTTGATGTTCCTCTAACGATTGCCGAAAATGGCCGTTCCCACTCTCACCAAAGTGGCACCATGTTGTACCGCTATGGGATAGTCGTGACTCATTCCCCATGAGCACTCACAGAAAGAAGAGGAATCTGTAAAGAATTCCCTACGCAGCAACTCGAAACATTGATGAGCCTCCTCAAACTCATGCGCTATGATCGTGGCATCCTCTACATGCGATGCCATCATCATTAAACCACAAATCCTAACATGCTTCATCGTACGCCATTCACCCTCTGCAAGCAGGGTATGGCATTCCGTGGGAGAAAAGCCATATTTGGTTGCTTCTTGCGCAATATGCAATTCAAGAAGCACATCGATACAACGTCCGCAACGTGCACCTTGCTTCTCTATTTCACGGAGGAGTTTCAAGGAATCCACCGATTCGATCATCGCCACATAGGGTGCAACATACTTCACCTTATTTGTCTGCAAATGACCAATAAAATGCCATCTTATATCCTGTGGCAATGTTGTTGCCTTCTGCACCAATTCCTGCGCATGACTTTCGCCGAAGATTCGCTGACCCGCATGGTATGCTTCAAGGATGCTCTCTGCAGGATGATATTTGCTTACTGCCACCAAACGCACCCCCTCTGGCAGCGCTTCCAAGACCTTACGCAAATTATCAGCTATCCCCAATTCCATTAGGCATCCTCCACAAATTCCGGTTTATCGTCGCGATCAGACTTTACGGCACTATGATGCTCAAAGACATCCATGATACGCGTCTCACTGATATTCGCTATCACATAATCATTCATGGTGCCACCCATCACCTGATCAATATTCTTGATGGCCGTGTTGATGGTGCCGGCTTGTACCAGATAGGTCACACTTGTACGCTTCTCCTTCTCTGTCTTCTCATCAATGGTAATGAACTGCAGTTTCGTTTTATACCAACGGTCGTCATTGGCATTATCACTAAAGAAAACTTCACCATAAGGAGCGGGATTGATATTTTTCACGTCAAACTCACCACTGATATATGCCGACATCTCTTGCGTAATCATTTCCTCGGCCTCACCGAAGCTAAGCGCGTCGACCACATAGAGTTCACTGACCTTTTTCTGAGTGCCATCTTCCATCGTCTTGTCATAACGGATGGTTGTCTCAAACCAATTGGATGTTCTACTTCTCATTGTTATTTCAAAAAATTGAATGGTTCGGAGTGCAAAGTTACGTATTTTTTTCTCGAATAGCCACTATTGTCTGAAAAATTAAGTAACTTTGCAGTCGATTTTCATAACGAAACAGAGAAAATATGCCAGAGATTTCAGTACGCGGACTTGAGATGCCTGAATCCCCTATCAGGAAATTAGCACCCCTTGCACAAGCTGCTAAGGACAGAGGCGTCAAGGTGTACCACCTCAACATTGGACAACCAGACCTGCCAACCCCTCAGTGTGCACTTGACGCACTTAAGACCATCGACCGTCAGGTGCTTGAATACTCACCATCACAGGGGTATCTCAGCTATCGACAGAAGTTGACGGGCTACTATGCCAAATTTGGCATCAAGGTATCGGCAGACGATATCATCATCACCTCCGGTGGTTCAGAAGCCGTTCTTTTTGCTTTTATGAGCACACTCAACCCAGGCGATGAAATTATCATTCCAGAACCGGCTTATGCCAACTATATGGCTTTTGCCGTATCGGCAGGAGCAGTCATCCGCACCATTGCCACCACCATCGAAGAAGGCTTTGCCCTTCCTCGTGTAGAACGTTTTGAGGAACTCATCAACCCACGTACTCGTGCCATACTCATTTGCAATCCCAATAATCCCACAGGCTATTTGTATACGCGTAGAGAGATGCACCAGATACGCGATTTGGTAAAGAAATACGATTTATACCTTTTCTCTGATGAGGTGTATCGCGAGTATATCTATACGGGTTCGCCTTATATCAGCGCAATGCACCTGGAGGGAATAGAGCAGAACACCATACTTATTGATTCTGTATCAAAGCGGTATAGCGAGTGTGGCATCCGCATCGGCGCATTAGTCACACATAACCAAAAGGTGCGTCAGGCAGTCATGAAATTCTGTCAGGCACGTTTGTCACCTCCTCTCATCGGACAGATTGTAGCGGAAGCATCATTAGACGCACCAGAGGATTATTACCGTGACGTATATGACGAATACGTAGAACGCCGCAAATGCCTCATCGACGGGCTCAACCGCATACCAGGCGTGTATTCTCCCATCCCCATGGGTGCGTTCTATACGGTTGCCAAACTACCTGTTGACGATAGCGAAGCATTCTGTCGTTGGTGCTTGGAATCATTCAATTATGAAGGCGAAACAGTCATGATGGCTCCTGCTGCAGGTTTCTATACCACCCCTGGTGCCGGACGCAACGAAGTGCGTATAGCTTATGTTCTCAAGAAAGACGATTTGGAACGGGCGCTTCTCGTTCTGCGTAAGGCACTGGAAGCATATCCCGGTCATGTAGAGTCAGAATAATGAGCCACAACAAACTACCTCTTTTCATCGCACGTCGCATCTTCTTACAAAATGGCGACAAGAGCAAGGTGTCTCGACCGGCTATACGCATTGCTACAGCCGGTGTGGCAATTGGCTTGGCTGTAATGTTGGTGTCGGTGAGTGTAGTTTTTGGGTTCAAACATAGCATAGAAGAAAAGGTAATAGGATTGGGCAGCCACATTCAGGTGGGCGAGTTTACGGCACTGCAGAATCAAGAACCCTACCCTATTCAAATGAATGATTCTATGTTGCAGGTGTTGCGGCACATCAAAGGCGTGCGTCATGTGCAGCGTTTTGCCATGAAACAAGGTATCCTTAAAACGGACAACGATTTTCTGGGTGTAACCTTCAAAGGTGTAGGACCGGAGTTTGACTCCACTTTTCTACACCAACATCTTATAAAAGGTAGCATTCCGGCTTTTTCCGACTCCACCTCTTCCAACCATATTCTGCTCTCGATGACCATGGCCGAGAAGTTGCAGGTGCAATGTGGCGACAAGCTATCGGCTTATTTTATAGACGGTAACGGATTGCGCGCACGACGCTTAACCATACAAGGCATTTATCAAACAAATCTCACAGCCTACGACAATGCCCTCGCCTTTATTGATTTGTATACCACCGTACGCCTCAACAGATGGGAATCTGACCAAGCATCGGGAGCAGAGGTCAAGGTTGACGATTTCAACAAACTGGAGGAAACCGAGGCCTTATTTATTAATAAGGTGAACAGAACGGTCGACCAGTATGGCGAAACCTATTCGTCCAAGACGATACGGGAAATAAGTCCACAAATTTTCCATTGGCTCGACCTCTTAGACCTCAACGTATGGATTATCCTGGCTTTAATGATAGCCGTAGCTGCCATTACCATGGTGTCCGGACTGCTCATCATTATTCTTGAACGCACATCCATGATTGGTATTCTCAAGGCATTGGGCGCTACCAATACCACCATAAGGCATATCTTCCTGTGGTTTGCCACCTTTATCATCGGTCGCGGACTATTGTGGGGGAATGTCATTGGCATTGGTCTTCTGTTACTTCAACAGCTTACGGGCATAGTGCGTCTAGACCCCAATATCTACTATGTGGATACCGTTCCTGTCGATATGAATTGGCTGGCTTTTGCTGCCATTAACCTGCTCACACTTGTCGTAAGTGTTTTCATCTTAATAGCACCTTCTTATCTTGTTGCACATATTCATCCTGCCAAGAGTATGCGCTACGAATAGAAAAAATCAAAAATATAGGGCATATAGACAAAATACTGCACAATTTATTTTGATTTGTGCAGATAAGATATTACCTTTGCGCATAAAATAGAGAATTGTGCAATGGATTCGACACAGAGTTTTAATAACATCATACAAAAATCCATCGTAGATAATTGGAACCAAGACGCGTTGACTGATTATAAAGGAGCAACGCTCCAATATCACGATGTAGCTCGAAAGATAGAGAAACTACATATCATGTTTGAGAATAGCGGTGTAGAGAGAGGCGACAAGATAGCGCTCTGCGGACGCAACAGTTCTCATTGGGCTACAGCTTTCCTTGCTACATTGGCTTATGGAGCAGTCGTTGTTCCCGTACAGCATGAATTTACTCCCGAACAAGTATATAACATTGTCAATCACAGCGATGCGAAATTACTCTTTGTAGGTGATGTGGCTGCTACTATGCTCGACTTCAGCCAGATGCCGGCACTTGAAGGCATGTTCTACCTGCCTGATTTCTCCCTGATGGAATCGCGCTCCCAAAAGCTCACCTATGCCCGCGACCATCTCAATGAATTGTTTGGAAAACGTTATCCCAAATATTTCCGCGCAGAACATATTTTATACCATATAGACCAGCCGGATGAAGTGGCCATGATCAATTACACCAGTGGCACCACAGGATTCTCAAAAGGCGTGGTTTTGCCATATAAGGCATTGTGGAGCAACTACGATTACCTTCAGAGCATGGTGGCGCCCAACATTCCCAAAGGAAGTCATATCGTGAGTTTCCTGCCCATGGCACACATGTATGGTTTGATGTGCGACTTTTTACTGCATTTCTGTTTGGGCAGCCACATCTCTTTCTTGACACGCGTGCCCAGTCCGTCCCTTGTTGCAGAGGCATGTGCTTCCATACGCCCTAATATCATTTGCTCCGTTCCAATGATTATTGAGAAAATTGTAAGGAAACGCATCTTCCCAGAATTTCAAACACCCAAAATCAAACTGCTCATGAATATGCCTATCCTTGGAACAAAGGTGAAAGAGCGTATCTGTGAACAAGTTAAAGAAGCTTTTGGTGGACAGATTTACGAAGTTGTGGTAGGAGGAGCAAGCCTTAGCCGCGAGGTGGAAGAGTTCTTTGTATCTATCGGTTTCCCTATCACCATAGCCTACGGCACAACAGAAACAGCTCCCATCATCACCATGAGCGATTGGCATCATTTTGTTCCGGGCTCATGTGGCACACCGGCCAAACACATGGAAGTTCGTATTGACAGTACGGATCCTGAGAATATTCCGGGAGAAATCATCACACGCGGTTTGAACGTGATGCATGGCTATTACAAGAATCCGGAGGCTACGCATGCTGTTATCGACAAAGAAGGTTGGTTCCATACAGGCGACCTGGCCACGATGCGTGCAGACGGCCATGTGTTTATAAGGGGTCGCATCAAAAACATGCTACTCGGCTCTAACGGGCAGAACATTTATCCGGAGGAAATAGAAGACAAACTCAATTCCATGGCCCTGGTTTGCGAGAGCCTCATCGTTCAAGATGGCGACAAACTCGTCGGACTTGTATACCCCGACATGGACGAAGCCGCAACAATGGGATTTTCTCAAAATGACATAGCAGAAGTAATGGAACAAAATCGCCAGGAGCTCAATGCTACCCTTCCACCCTTCTGCAAATTATCTTCCATAAGACTACAAGACAAAGAGTTTGAGAAAACACCCAAACGCAGCATCAAACGTTATAAATACAAGATAGAATCCTAACCTCAAACCTATATCAAACTAAACTTGAACAAAAGACATGATAATACCCAGTTTCAACAAAATGATAGAGCAAAGTATCAAGGAACATTGGAACCTTGATGCTTTGACGGATTACAAAGGGGCGACATTGCAATATCATGATGTGGCAAGGAAAATCGAAAAACTGCACATCATGTTTGAGAATAGCGGTGTGAAGCACGGTGATAAGATAGCGCTTTGTGGGCGTAACAGTTCAGCTTGGGCATGCGCTTTCCTTGCTACCATTACGTATGGAGCTGTAGCGGTACCCATTCTTCATGAATTTACTCCCGATCAGATTTACAACATCGTCAACCATAGTGAAGCCAAACTGCTTTTTGTCGGTGATGTTGTAGCTACGCAAATCGACGGAACAAAGATGCCGGCATTAGAGGGTATCATTTACATACCCGACTATTCCGTGTTCCTGTCACGAACCGACAAACTTACCTATGCACGTGAGCATCTGAACGAAATCTTTGGCAAGAAATATCCCAAATATTTCCGCAAAGAGCATGTGGATTATTACCAGGAAGAGAGTCCGGAGGAATTGGCCTTGATCAACTATACCAGTGGCACCACAGGCTTCTCAAAAGGTGTCATGCTCCCCTATCGCGCCTTGTGGAGCAATGCTGATTTTGCCAATAATGTTTTGGGAAAACAAATCAAACCCGGTGATTCTGTCATCAGCATTCTTCCTATGGCCCACATGTATGGCATGGCGTTTGAATTCATCTTCGAATTTATAGCAGGGTGCCATGTGTACTATCTTACACGCACGCCAAGTCCTGCCATCATCGCGCAAGCATTCACAGACATCAAACCCAAGATTATCATTGCCGTACCTTTGGTAATCGAAAAGATTATACGCAAAAAGGTATTCCCCAAAATACAAACCCATACGATGCGCCTCCTGATGAGTATGCCTGTCATCAGCAAGAAGGTTTATGAAAAGATTTGCCAGCAGGTATCGGCTGCTTTTGGAGGACAATTCTACGAGGTGATTATTGGTGGAGCAGCCTTTAACCAAGAGGTAGAACAATTCCTCCACAAGATTGGCTTCCGCTATACCGTAGGCTATGGTGCTACAGAATGTGCTCCTATCATCTGCTACTCAGATTACAAGACATTTGTACCAGGGAGCTGTGGTCGGGCTGCACTTCATCAGGAAGTTCGTATTGACAGCAGCGATCCGGAGCATGTTGCAGGTGAAATTCTTACCAAAGGTCCGAATGTGTTGTTGGGCTATTACAAGAATCCGGAAGCATCGAATGCTGCCATCGATGCAGAGGGATGGTTCCATACGGGCGACTTAGGAACGATGGATGCAGAAGGAAATGTGTTTATTCGCGGACGCTCTAAAAACATGCTTCTGGGTTCTAATGGTCAAAACATTTATCCTGAAGAATTGGAAGACCATCTTTCATCCATGCCTCTTGTATGTGAAAGCGTCATTGTACAAAGGGGCGATAAACTGGTAGGACTCATTTATCCCGACCCCGACGAGGTTGCTACGATGGGCTTAAGCCCCGATGAGGTTGCTACACTCATGGAACAAAACCGCCAGACCTTTAACGCTACCATGCCTCCCTATAGCCGTTTGAGTGCTATTGAGATTCAAGACAGCGAATTTGAGAAGACGCCCAAAAAGAGTATCAAACGCTACTTATATAAATAAGGTGTAAGCGATACGTACCTCGATACGAAAAGAAATAACCCCGAATGAAGTTGGTTATCACTATCACAAACACAGTGAAGCCTTCCTTCTTCGGGGTTCTTTTTGTTTACGCATATATGTTTACGACAAGATTATGAACCTAATCGCTGCTCAGTAGAAAAAGAGAGGAGAGATACCTTGCCATATTTCTTTTGATATTCCCTTTTCGCTTCGCTACGCACGTTGTATACACTTGTGGATAACAAGTGTTCAAGAGGCGGGGCGTGAAATGTTAGGCATTGCTTTTTGATTCTATTGTTATAATAGCAAAAAGAAAGGATGCTTTTCCGAGAGAACTATTTTAGTGTACGCAATTATATAGTTTGTGCAAACAAATAGCTTGCATGGCATTTCCTTTGGAAATGTAATTATCGTTCAGCCTAGGCTGAACGGTAAAGTTAATCTACTTCTATGGCGATAGATGTTAGCTTCTACGACCGTTCAGCCTAGGCTGAACGATAATAGAGGACTTTTGTGGCATCGCCCATGAAGAAGCTCTTGCAGAGCAGAAATTATGTATTTTTATCAGAAATAGCATACAACGAAAGTAGAAAGACACTAACTTTGCAACAAGAATCTTCCGCCCATCGCGAACAGTACAACTGCTATCTTTTGCCCATAACTAAAAGCAGTGCGGGGCTATCAAAGACGAAAAGTTGTTAAAAAGAGAGCGTATGGCGCAAGGAAAATCATATAGCTGCATTTTATGGGTGTAACATAACAAATAATCACAATGAACAAGAAGAACCAACTAAAATTATGGATGATGGGATTGTTCCTTGCCATCGTAGCACCCACACTTCAATCCTGTGATGACGATGATGACGATTACGGTCGTTATATGCCCAACGCTTTGGTAACACTCAAGACACAAGAGGGCGACGACGCTTTTTACCTGCAACTGGATGACAAGACCACCCTTTGGCCTTCAAACATCAAGCAACATCCTTATAAAGGGAAAGAAGTCCGGGCACTTGTCAACTTCACTTATGAGAAACAGGTGAACGAAGGACCACAGTCTGTTTTCGTCAATTGGATTGATACCATCCGCACCAAACCCATGGCTATTGATATGGGAGAGGAAAACGACAACACATACGGTACCGACCCGTTGGAATTGGTAAAAGACTGGGTGACGGTTGTGGAAGATGGTTATCTCACCATTCGTTTCCGCACGCTGTACACTGGCAATAACGTGCACGTACTGAACTTGGTGAAAGGAGAGAAAGACTATGAGGTGATACTCCATCACGATGCGCAAGGTGATACACAGGGCTACATGAGCGTCGGAATGATTGCCTTCCGCTTAGATAAACTACCCGACACAGAAGGAGAAACCGTAGACTTAACCGTGAAATGGAATTCCTTTAGCGGAGAAAAGTCAACCACTTTTAAATATTGTACACGTAAATAACTATGCAAGCTGTATTGTGCCGTTAGGCGCAATACAGCCTTATCCATCACAATGGTTAGGGATACCACAAACCAGGAACAGCATATTCTGCATCTTTTCGACCGAGGCGACACCTCGGCCATGAATGTTTTATATGCAACCTATGCCAACTACCTCACTGCTGTTTGTGCCCGTTACATCGCTGATGACAATGATTTGAAGGATGTGCTTCAAGAAACCTTTATCCGCATATTCACACAAATTCATACCTTTGAATTTCGGGGCAAAGGTTCTTTGAAAGCATGGTTGGCGCGTATAGCCGTCAATGAATCCTTAACTTTCCTGAGAAACAAGATACGAGAGAGAAGAATGGAGAGCTTTGATGATGATCCACCCGACATCATAGATGAAACGCCTCCAGAAGTGGACAAACTAAGCGAGCAGGAACTGCTTGGCTTAATCCGACAACTACCAATAGGCTACAGAACGGTTTTTAACCTTTACGCCATTGAAGGAAAAAGTCATCAGGAGATAGGAGAGCTTCTCAACATCAAGGCCGATTCGTCAGCCTCCCAATATCATCGAGCCAAAAACATGCTGGCAAAGATGGCCAATGCACTCACACATAAAGCAAAACAACAATGAAAAAAATGTGGACAGACAAGGTACGTGAACGGATGGAAGATATGGAGCTACAGGCTCCTGAAGGTCTTCTCGACAGCATAAAAGCTGAAATGGCACGTAGAGATGTGCATCCCCACCCCCAGGTTTCCACCAAGTCACGCCCTTTACGCTTGTGGCTGTGGAGCTCGGCTGCTGCGGCTGTATTCTTGGGTTGTGCATGGTTTTTCTGGTATGGGCATCAGTCCTCAACACCCTCCGAACCTATCGCTTATCGTGCACAGTCCGGTTCCTCGAACCAACAGCACACAGCAGGACAGCCAACAGCAGAGACACCTGGCGACCCGATGATACCAACAACATCGATTCACCAAGGTTATCCCGTCAACCACCAAACGCACAAGCCTATGTCGGACATCATGGTCTCTCATGCAAAGGAAACGACACCGGTAATACACGAGGCAACCGATACAGAGATAGAAGCAAAAGAAGCTGAGGAAGTTGCGAAAGAACAAAAGGTGGAAGTGAGGGAACAGGCGCAGGAAAGGAAACAGCCATCAGCCGACAAGCAAAAAGCAACTGTTTCTTCCTTGCCAGCCATGACAGCTACCGACGATATACTGGCGCTGACAGACAACAACAATGCGCATCATTGGGATATAGAAGCCTATTACCAAGGCGGCCCTGGCATCAATTCCATACAATCAGGCGGAAGGCAGCTCATGGCCTCTTCCAATTGGTTATACGATAATCAAATAGAGATTAGAATCTTGAATGCCAAAACCACAGCACAGGAGGAAACGCGCGCACACCACAAGCAACCCGTCAAGTTGGGTGCCTCTGTACGCTATCATCTAAACGATAGGTGGAGCTTGCAAAGCGGACTCACCTATAGCTATCATTCATCCGACATCACAAAAGGTTCTGAAACAAATACGCAAAACCTGCATTTTATTGGTATTCCACTTACAGCAGCCTATCACGTGTGGGGCATAGGCAATCTCAACTGCTACCTTTCAGCGGGAGGAGAAGTAGAGAAGATGGTGAAAGGAACGTTGACCACTCCCAATGACAAGAATCCTAAAACGCGCCTACATTCCAATGAACTGAGATGGTCGGCCACTTCAAGTGTAGGCATTGAATATTCTCTTGCAAATCATTTCAGCATTTACGCAGAGCCAGGAGTTTCCTATCATTTCAAGAATAGCAGCAACATCCAGACCATCTACGACGAACAGCCTTTCAATTTCAGTTTCAATATCGGCGTCAGGATAAGCTTTCCATAACGCTATTTTCTCTACGATTGTATTATCAGAAAAGGGGCGCGAAGTGCGCCCCTTTTTCTTTCTTATCCTACCAATTGTCTGGCTCTCGCCAAGGCTAAATTGATATGACTGCAAATATTCTCTTCTCCCACAATGTCGTAGAATCCGGCATGCTGCAAAACGCCATGCACCTTGGGATTCACACCCGACAATACGATTTCTATTCCCTCACGCTTACTCATCACACAAAGGTTGGTAAGATTGTGAATACCCGTTGAATCGACAAACGGAACCTTACGCATGCGGATGATACGCACCTTAGGACGCGAGCCAAAACTTGCCATCACTTCCTCAAACCTGTTTCCGGCACCAAAGAAATACGGACCGTTTATCTCGTACACTTCTACACCTTTAGGAATCGTAAGGTGCTCGTTATTCTCCAATTTAACATCCGTATCCTCCTCTGGATCTATCTCATCCAAAATGGCTTTCACATCGGTAGTTTCAGCCATACGTCTCATAAAGAGCAAGCAGGCAATGATGAGTCCTACTTCAATAGCCACCGTCAGGTCAAAGATGATGGTAAGGAAGAATGTAATCAGCAACACCGTAACATCGCTCTTGGGATTCTTCATGAGCATCACAAACGAACGCCAACCGCACATGCCATAAGAAACCACTACCAACACACCTGCCAAGCATGCCATAGGGATATATTGGGCAAGCGGCATCAGGAAGAGGAAGATGAGTAAGAGTACAGCAGCATGCACGATACCTGCCACCGGTGTACGTCCACCATTATTAATATTGGTCATTGTACGTGCAATGGCACCCGTAGCAGGAATACCGCCAAACAAAGGCGAAACAAGGTTGGCTATACCTTGCCCTACCAACTCTGTATTGGAATCATGGTGATGTCCTATCACACCATCAGCCACTGTGGCGGAAAGCAGACTTTCTATAGCTCCTAATATCGCTATGGTGAGGGCCGGAGGTACCAGACTCTTAATCACCTCCCACGAGAGCGGTGGCATTTGGGCTTCTGGAAGGGCACTACTGATAGAGAACCGGTCGCCAATGGTTTCAATAGAGGTTACGCCTGCAAAATTCTTAAGCAACAGTGCAGCAACCGTCATCACAATGATTGCTATCAACGATCCCGGTATCTTTTTGCTAAACTTCGGTGTGACGGCAATAATCAACACACTCACGATGCCCACGATAGTCGTCCACACATCGACCGTGCCAAAATCATGAAAATACGCTATCCATTTCTCCACAAAATCAGAAGGAACGGCATCCATTTGCAAACCGAAAAGGTCCTTTATCTGTGTTGTGAAAATCGTTACAGCAATACCACTGGTAAAACCCACTACAATAGGATAAGGAATGTACTTGATGATGGTTCCAAGACGCAGCACACCAAAAAGGACGAGAAAAACACCTGCCATCAATGTAGCAATCGTAAGTCCTTGAATACCATACTGCTGAATGATGCCGTAGATGATAATGATAAACGCACCTGTAGGACCGCCTATCTGCACACGGCTACCTCCGAAGACAGAGACAAGGAAACCAGCCACTACCGCTGTAATGATACCTTTTTCAGGTGATACACCAGAAGCAATAGCAAACGCAATGGCAAGCGGCAAGGCCACTATGCCCACAATCACTCCGGCCATGAGATCGGCCATAAATGTTTTCTTGTTGTAGTTTCTCAATGTGGAAACCAACTTGGGTTTAAACGCAAATGTGTTCATAACTATCTTAAAAACATTTACAAAGGTATAAAGAAGTTATAATTTCACAAAATCCATTTATCCCTTTTTTCTTCAGCCCCGCTGAAAGATAATTCATATCAAGCCAGCATCTTGAGCAGATGCCACAAGAGCGGTATGGCGAGAGCCGGCAAAAGATTAAGTGTTTTACAGTCCTTTAATTGCAGCAACGACAAACCGGAACCTATAATCAACAATCCTCCAACTATCAACAGGTCGGCCATCAAGCTATCGCTCAGAGCCGTGGCGGAAAACTTGGCAGCCACATAAAACATACCCTGCCAACAAAAGAGCACAGGGGCAGCAGCTATCATTCCTATGCCATAGGTAGACGCAAAAATGATGGAAGAAACAAAATCGAGTGTGGCATTGGTGAAGAGAAGCGTTTGGTCTTCTTGCAAGGCACTCAATACGGGTCCTAACATGGAGAGAGGCCCTATACAATATAGGAGAATGGCTGTTGACAAGCCTTCTGCCAACCTTCCCTTTTCGGCACCTGGATGCTTCCTGTTCACCAGACGTTTGAAACGCCCGTCAATATCCAGCTTTGTGCCTACTACCGCTCCTATGGCAATCGACACGATAAAAACAATTGAACTGTCGGTTTTGGGGAAGTTGGAAATTGTGGCGTTGAGACCTATGGCAAGACTGGCCAATCCCAATGCCGTATAAAGAGCTTCCTTATACGATGCCTTGACCCCTTTATGCAAGGCAGTGCCTACAAGTGTTCCGACTACAATGCAAACGGTGTTGACAATGGTTCCTATCATATCGCTATTCTCGTCTATTAGGTGCAAAATTACAAAAAAGCATCTTCTTTACTAACATTCCTCTCTAACAATTCTTATAGAAAAAGGACATTCTCTTCTTTTTTCTTCCAAAATAATCACTATCTTTGCACATACACAAACCAAAAGAAATTTAGCAAATGATAGAGATTGGACAAAAATTGCCAGCATATCTTGGCAAAGACCAGAATGGCAATGACATCAATTTGAGCGACTTCAAAGGAAAGAAACTGGTATTGTATGCCTATCCGAAGGATTCCACCCCAGGCTGTACAAGCGAGGCTTGCAACCTCCGCGACAATTACGAACGTTTTCTGGCCGAAGGGTATGCCGTTGTAGGACTAAGCATCCAGAACGCTGCTTCACACAAACGTTTCATTGAGAAATACGACCTTCCTTTCCCCCTTATCGCTGATACAGACCTTACCCTTGTCAACACTTTGGGTATTTATGGTGAGAAAAAAATGTGCGGCCGCACCTATATGGGTGTTTACCGCACTACATTCATTACAGATGAGGAAGGTGTTGTGCAGCGCATTCTCGGACCTAAAGAAATTAAGGTGAAAGAACACGCTGAACAAATCCTTTAATTCACAAGAACTCACTTGCCGAAAGCAAATTTGATGAGGCCTCGGCCATTTGTCTGCACGTAGGCCTCACCTTTATAAAAGTCTATATCTTCCATTTCCGCTTTCACTTCTTGCGCAAGGTCAATCTTTCTCACCATCCGCTTGTGTTTCATATCCCACACAAAGAGCACACTGGGCCATTTATCGTTGCCAAAACCAGTAGGCATTACCAGCATGTCGCCATACACACAAGCACCTTGACCTATGATGCGTGCCGGATAGTCCCACGTGTAATCCTGTAACACATAGTTCTCCAACGCATCCGCCGGTTTCAAATGCACTTCCTTTCCCTCACTAAGTTTAGGCAGGGGGAACACAATAATACGGAAACGGTTGTTGGCATCATCGCCTTGCAGTGTATTGCCAAAACCAATCAGGCGCTTCCGTTTGGCATCCACAGTCCATTGCAAGGCATAACCAAACAACTTTTCCGTATCGTCCAATATAATGGTCTGCACCCATTCAGAAGAACCCTTCAAATTCAAACGTTCTACATAACAGGCATCCTTCCAATTGTTACGGTTCTTGCGATGACAATGCGACACATAGAGCAAAGGAAACACATCTCCCTTCTCTACCCTTTCAACACCAAAGGAGCCTACATTTGCGTGGTTACGCCCGTAAAAACTTCCCAATTTGAAGAGCGGTGTCACCACTTTCATATCTGGCAAACGATAGATTGTGCACCAGCCTTGATTTTGCAAACTCACCAAATAATCATCATGGATTGCCATTCCCTGGTATCCTCCATGTTGTGCTTTGGGCAGTGCGGTAACATCAGATATGTTATATGTTTCATACTTCATTGTGGCACAAGATGCCAACAAAGTCATTACCACACACATCATTAAGGTAACTTTCTTCATACTCATTATTTTATCTATTAAACATACGTGTCTATCCATGGCTTTACCATCAAACGCCTTCGTCTTCCCGTTCTTCAGGAACAGTAGCGCTGGTATCGAGCTGCACATCCCGATGAATGGTGACATTGCCCATTCGTGAAATCTTCATCACCAAAGGCAGATATTCATCACTCGACTTGTCGGGCGAACCCACACTGGCCGCAAACAGCAGATTATCGCCCTCTGCCCTGTCAAGCACAATACCCAACAGTGCGCCCTCTTTCCCATACGTATTATCCAGGTAAGGCAGGAAATCAGCCTTGGTAAACTCACGGTTCAAGAACTCACTGCCATCCGGCCTTAGGATGCGCAATCTGATACGATTGTCATAATATCGCTGTTTGCCATCCATCACCAAAGGCAACTCAGGGTCGGCTTTAAAGTCTACACTTACCGTATAGGTTTTCTCAAGCCATTCAACCTCCCTATTCTGTTGGTAGTCGCCCATTTTCTGCACAGCCGACACCTTTTCTTCTACTTTTTTCCGAACAATAATCTGTGTTGATTTCTTCTCTTCCTTACATGAAAAGCACACACCTGCTATTATTCCTAATGCAATACAAATCCTATAGATACTCCTAATCATGGTGATTCTTGTTTTCTTTCAGTAATTTACCATAGTAACTGATGGCATTTCTCACCACCTTCTCAGCCTGTACGATGGAACACATTAACCTGCCACCACTCGCATTGAGGTGCCCCCCGCCATTAAAGAACATCTTGGCCATCTCATTGCAGGGGAAATCATCTACCGACCGCAAACTTACCCATACCAAATTATCATGCCGGTCATCTTCGCGCAAAGATATGGACAATTTGAGGCCCTTAATCCTTAAAGGTTCATTGACAAGTCCCTCCACATCACCTTTCACGAAATGGTATCTTACCATCTCTTTTCGGGTAAGCACATAATAAGCGGCATGGTACTCATCGAAAAACGTCATCTTCTCCGACAAGAGGTAACCCCGCAGGCGGATAGCCCAAGCACTGTAATTGTTATATACATTACGATATATCTTGTCTTTGTCAATACCCTTGGTAAGCAACTGACAGATAATAAAGAATATCTCAGAGCGGTTGGAATTGAATGTAAAGCCACCGGTATCTGTCATCATGCCACAATACAAAGCGGTGGCACCCTTGTGTGTCATCTCCGGGAATCCTCCCAACTGCCATATTGTGCGGAACACCACTTCTGAAGCGCTACTGAGCGCAGGATGACTTATTACGAGTTCCATGCCCGTTGTTACGGGGTGCAAATGATGGTCTAACATGACTTTCTTGGCCTTTGAAGCCAAAAGAGTTGTTTCCATCTCATCTACTCTGGAAGGCTCATTATAGTCAACACAGAACAACAAATCAGCCTTTTGCAATAGTTCCTCCGCTTCTTCTCTTCGTTTGTCAAAGCGCACTATTTTTTCTATATTTGGCAACCATTGCAAAAAGTTGGGAAAAGCATCAGGCATCACAATCACCACATCCTTCCCACGCTGTGTAATTAAATAATCAGCCCATCCGATACATGCCCCTACAGCGTCTCCATCAGGTCCTTTATGACCTGTAACCACAATATGCTCAGCCTTGTCTATGAGTGTATCTAAGAATTCTTTTTCCGTTTCTTCCAGTAACTCCAGTTTCATGCTTTCGCCTTATAATCTTTATGATATAAACATCCCCTCTAAGGCACACGTTTGCACAAACAAGCACGGCAAGCCTTAGAGGGGGAACAATGTTCAATTAAAACAATTTATTGGGATAAACCCCTTCGTCAACCAATTGCTGTATGCGGTCTACCGTAGCCTGTCTGTCGGCTGCATAGGTCACGCCAAACCACTTACTGGTAGTATCAAGTACTTTCACAGTGGCAGTACGCTCATTCACCAGTTTGTTCACCATCAAAGGAATGAAGAACTCAGCCTTGAGATTCTCCATATTCTTGGGATCGCTGAGGAATGTTTTGAAATACGTCTCGCTATGCTCAAAATAATCGGGTGTAAAACCCCACATGTTCATACTCACAGGTGTATGGTCTTCTATAGCCACCCATTCGCCCTGCTCGTCCTTATAGCACACCGGACCATTCACACGCATAACTTCAGTACGCTCCACTACTGTGGTAAGGTTACCTTCCTCATCCTTGGAACAAATGCCTCGTGCCACTGTACCGTTCTCGCTCAATGTGTTGCCCACGCGGAATCCTACCATCGCATAGCTGTTCTGGGAACCTTCCGGAAGATTCGACAGGAACTGCGCCATGACCATATACGAATCACGATTGTAGAAATCATCACAGTTGATGACACAGAAAGGCTCTTTCACAACATCCTTAGCCATCATCACGGCATGATTGGTACCCCAAGGCTTCTGTCTGCCTTCGGGAACACTAAACCCTTCAGGCAACTTGTCAAGAGCCTGGAAGCAAACCTCTGCCGGGATATGTCCTTCATATTTTGAGAGCACCTTGTCACGGAATTCTTGCTCAAAATCCTTTCGAATAACGAAGACTATTTTTCCAAAACCTGCCTGAATAGCATCGTAAATGGAATAGTCCATAATGGTTTCACCGTTGGGTCCCAGCCCGTCCAGCTGTTTCAATCCTCCATAGCGGCTTCCCATACCTGCCGCAAGGAGCAATAATGTAGGTTTCATAATCTGATTAGTTTATGTAGAAATTCATGTTTAAACATATGCAAAAATAAACAAAAGATTCGACACATACGTGCCTTTCACTTATGATTTTTCATAAAAAACCATTTTTTAACATTCAACACCTCATGACTTTCAATAGCGGAAAACTACCGTTTACGATACATATACACTATTTTTAACGCATAAAAATTTGCGAGCGTATTAATTTTTCCTATATTTGTCGGAAATATTCCTGACATTGCTATATGTACGGGAGAAACACTACTAAATAAAAAAAAGATACCTATGAAAACTATATTACTGGGAATGATGACAACACTGCTCCTGATGGCACAGGGAGTACAAGCACAACGTATGAAGTATCAGCTTGAGAATGAGCGAATGGTATGCGACATCACCATAGGAAGCCATACCAAAGCGCACGCGTGTATTGACTTGGGGCTACCCATGCATATCATTGATAGCACTTGGCTGGCTAAGTCCGGGCTTCCGGTCACCACAAGGAAGATGCACGTCAACATACCTTTCCCTTTCCTAAAATGCCAAAACATCACCACCTCTCAAATGGTGCGTGAGAAACTCACCATCAACGGCATGCAGACATACCGTCCAGTTTTCGTGGCCAATCTGCGCAAGCTGTCTGAAGCCATGAAGGTGAAGGATATGGAAGTATTGCTGGGCAATGGCCTCATGGCAGAGGACAGTCTTCGTACCGTTACCTTATTTATGAAAGAGCAATGTTTAGTATGGGGAAACCAAGACAAGAGTTCCAACCGCATAAAAGCGCAAACTCCCCTTGTCACGGATTCCCGTTTTCTGATAGCAGAGGGCAGCATTCGCATTGTGAGCGCGTTGAATGACGTGGTGACACTGAGCGGTCGCTTTCTGATTGACCCTGACACACCAAGGGCTTTAACCTTATACGGAGGCAACGAGGAAGTGGCAAAGGTTATCAGCAAGTCCTCCATTGCCATCAATGTCGTAGAGTCACAATATGGCCCCCTCACCATCATTCCCAAAGGGTCGGTAGAATCCTTAGGTGTTATGGCTACCCACACCGATATCTATATCACCACCGACAAAGCCATTCCTTTTATTGGCGTTTTGGGGAGAGAATGGGTAAAGAAAGCCAATATCACCCTCAACTTCGACTCCATGAAACTGGGTTGTCATTGACTTAGAACGGATAACCCACTGCCAGATGCAAGCTCTGCCCATCTTTGAACGATGGGATGTTATAGAATCCACTGCGTCCGGTATCATAAGGCACATGGAGTCCCACGCCCCAGTCAACACGGATCACGAACAGCCCTACATCGTAGCGCAAGCCCACACCAGAGCCCACTGCCAACTCTTTCAAGAACGACCCCGCCTTAAAGCGCGACTCCGGACGGTTAGCATCTGAGCGTAACGTCCATACATTGCCTGCATCCAGAAAAACCGCTCCGTAAAGACTTCCAAACAAATGCGGACGAAATTCCAGATTGGCAAGGAATTTCAAGTCGCCTGTTTGTTCCACATACGACAGTTTAGAGGATTGCGGATGATATTTGCCAGGGCCTATACTGCGCACATTAAAAGCTCGCACACTATTGGCACCACCCACATAAAACTGTTCATAATAAGGAGCCTGGCGGGCATTACCAAAACTGTACACGGCTCCCGCACCCACATGGGCCACAACAGAAGAGCCTTCGGTAAGTCTCCACTGCTTAATGAAATCTGTTTGAATCTTCACAAACTGTGCGAAAGGATTCTTGAACATTTCCTTGTTCTCTTTACTCCAAGACTCGCCCGCAGCGGCATAAGCGGCAGCCAGCACGTTGCCCGCTTCGCTTACCGTAGTTTCCCAAGTAATAGGATGCCGCTTGGTGGCAGCGTTACTATATTTATAGGTGTAACTCATTTTGGGAACAAACTGGTCGCGCATAGACACACTCAAATAAGGATTAGCATCGAGCAACTCCTTGAATGCGTCGGTTTGTTCTTTCATATACTCATACGACAGAATCAGCGGACTAAAACTATGCCGCGAGCTCACAGACGTTTGCCATGCGTAAGTAAGTTCTCCCGAAATGACCCTTCGTTTGAAATACCCCGCCCTATTGAGCACATTGAGCGAGGCCTTCAGCATTGTTGAGGGTGTTGACCATGTATACAGCTTTTTCGAGCTTCTTCTACGTTTATTTCCCGAAGAACGTTGCAACAACGTGCTGGGCGTAATCAATCGGGGAAAAGTGAGTGAGGCATCACCACCATATTCATACGACTTTACGCCCGATGAGCTGCCTTCATTCTGATGTCCGGTTTGCCATTCATACGACCCATGCAGATTCAAGTCCAAACGTTCACCGCCTCTGAAAGCATTACGTTTGGCAAAACCCATCACCAGTTCCGGACCTATCCGTCCTGTCGTCTTTCCTTTGGCATTGGCTTCTACATAGAAATCATAAGGTTTGTCGAACACGAGGTCGAGGGTAAGGTCGAGGGTGTCCTTTCCTCTCGGAACATAACGGAGCCCCGTATAACTGTATAACCCCATCTGTTGAAAGGCAGCGAGTGTTTGCTGTTCATTCTCGAAACGATATAAGGAATCGGCATGAAGATACAGGCCATGCCGCACCACTCCCATGCGTATCGGTGGGCGGTTGCCATTATAATGCAAGGTGAAAGCTTTGCGTTTTTTGGTGTTCCTCAACGAGTCGGTAAACTCCCGTTTATAGTTGATATCGATTTTTCCGATATGCCATGGCCGTTCAACCTTCTCGTCTAAACTGTCAGCAAGACACAGGCGAACCATTGCTTTGCCCGGCAAACTCACCGTATCGGCCAAATACGACGCCATTCCCGACTGGTAATAATAATACCCATGATTGCGCAACAACTGACCAATACGCTGTCGTTCCAATTCCAGGTTGGCTACACTGAAAGGTTCACCGTTTTTGATCCGGGCATCCTTTTCTGTTGCTTGTATCAAACTATCGGCATGCGAAGGGAAACCCATATAACGGATAGAATCCATGCGCCATAAAGGACCCATGTCTACCTTATATGCCACCTTCGCCTTTTTAGGATTGCGCCCCGTCAACTCTTCCCAAGTGACACGCCCCTGAAAATAGCCATACTTGTGCAACTGGTTCTCGGCCACTGATGCACGCAATCGCGGATTCACCTCACTCATCAACTTCGGTTTGGCACCAAAGGCCTTGATAGCCCACTTGGCTATGGGTGAAGACGAATGAGAGAACGCATTCCATATCCATAACTTCCATTGAAAAGGAGTACGATAATAACTACTTCCCAAGATGGCGCCATTGGGTGCAGAAGCCAGCACCGATTCCATCTCTGTCAACACATTGTCGGCATGCTCACACGGTTCATATTCAGCATACGAAATCTTTTTCAACCCCGTGAACAACTGTTCGTCATCGGGCAGAGCCCTTGTGGTGGAACACGAGGAGGCTCCTATCATCCATAAGGCACAACCACATGCCATGAGCAGAATATAAATGGGTTTCATAGCTTACTTCTTTATCTTGTTTGTTTGCGTTACGGAATCCTTTTTCAACGGAGTTTGGCGCAATGGTGCCAGCAACAATTTGTCGGAAGAGAAGATATCCTGAAAATGCCTTAACTTACGCTTCCACATAAAGCCCACTCCATACTCACCCAAATAGCCTTCTAACCAGTCGTATTTGTTATTGTCATAAAACAGGCGAAGATACTGACTGGCTTTCTGATTGAGTCGGTATTGCACCTCCACGTTATTGAAGAAGGAATTGTTGTCGTTACGATTCACATCTACCTCTGCACCAGTAGAAACCTTTCCACCAATATTGACACTGAGACGATTGTTCCACAAACGTTTGGAGAAACTGAAATTATAATCCGTGTGCATTCCTCCTGACACAGTGGCAGCATTGTCCACACTCATGCTGAGATTAAGTCCCATCGACTGCATGGCCTTTCCTGCCACATTGTTTATTTCGGATTGCAGGAAACTGCTCAATGCGTTGTTCATGGAAAACGACCCCGTATTACCATCTGCGAGATACATTCCCGAAGCGAGCATTGTGATGGCCACCTTACTTCTGCCTTCTACCGTCATCGTCTTCAGTTCATCGCTCACCGTCATGTCGTTCGGGGCATCTATCACGAACTCCACACCCAACTGACTGAGTGTTTGAGACAGTTTTACGCCACAGTCAAAGTCCACAACCCTGCCACTCCCTGATGCCCCATCCACCGAAGCCTTAACATGTTCCACAGCCGTGATGTGCAGATTAGGATTCATCGGATCGCCCCTGAACTCAAGGTAACTGCCATCTTGAATCTCAAAGGTTTTCAGCGGAATGATAGGCAAGGAATATTTCATTTCACCATTACTCAACGTATAACGTCCGGTGAGCGTCAGGTTGTCTATCGGGTTATAGCTCATAAGCAAGTTGCCTCCTCCCATGAGGTCGATATAATTGGAATGGTCGGCATTGAGCATGCAGAGAATATGTGCCGACTCGTCAATAGCCAGACTCAGTTGCATATCCAAGCCCGTAAGTGCCGGTCGTTGCACCACCTCTTCTGTAGCATCGTAGAAATTGACAAAAGTTACCAGCTCATTCAACTGATTGTCATTTGTCAACTGTGCGTCGCGCATAACATAGGTCATGTCAGTATTCCCTAACACATCAAGCCTACCCCTCATGCGCAACGATTCCAAAGGCCCGTTGAGCATGGCATAGAAATTGACAAACGCCTTTCCATAAGCTTCCGAACGCGGATTCTCCTTGGCATCAATCAACTTGAAGTTCTGCGCCCGCATGCGTAGGTTCAGGTTCATCGCGTTCAGGCGGGAGAAATCAAGATAGCCATACAGATTCAGCGGCGAACCATTGCTGGCATACATTTCAAAGTTCTCAAAATGCAACTTGCTGTCTTCAATGCGCACTGGATCGTTTGCAAACCGCATTGTCACGCCATAAGGATCACTATATAAATAGGTGGAATCTAAGAAGAGTTCACCATTCATCTTGGGCTGCGCCAAAGAGCCCTTTACAGAAAGCGTGCCCTCTCCACGTCCTCGCAATCCCACAATATGGTCAGGAATAAAGGCATTGGCCCATTCTATGGGAAATTGATTCATGCCTAACGTTGCATCAAGATAGCCCTCATCTGCCGATTGGTAGGTTCCTTGAATGGTGGCCACCTCATTGCCATTATGATACAGCATGCCATCCACATAATGTGCGCTATCTGCCTGCGGCATATATACGAACTCCGACCCGATTGTTCCCATCGGATAGTGTTCGTAAATCATATTTTTCACTTCCACTGCCGATGATACGGAGAGGTCAGTGTTTGTCTTCACCACGTGGAAGTCTCCGTTCATCACACCACCCATTTGGGGCAAATATGGAATGACGGACAACACTTTCTCTAAGTCAAACTGATGCAACGACAGCGTAATATCCTGCAATGCATCCTCATTGGTATCATCGGAATAGATTTGCACACCCATGCCATCGGCAGCACGCAACTTCAAGTCGGCCGACACACGATGGTTACGTGCCAGGAACACGTAATTGCTGTCGTTCACTGCAAACTGTTTATAGCCCAAGATAGGATTCTCGCCAAAGATACGTACTCTCACACCCTCCGGCTCCATATTCGCCGACAAGCCCATGCGTATGCCCAACCTATCCTTTCGGTCGTAAACACTTGCCGTGCAATAGGTGCCATGTTCTTTGATTCCACCTTGCAGAAGGGCATTGAAACCGTAATCCGGATGGTTCTTGCTATTACGCACCTGTGCCGTATAGGTGGTGCGTAAGGAATCGGAATGCATGGCCAAGCGTAGGGTGTCAAGGCGCATACTGTCCACCACAGCCGAGTCAATCTGCAAATAACCATTAAGACCCTTCATCGGTGATGCCTGCCATGCCATATCAATATGCTTCATGGCATAACCGCCCCGTTTCAAGACACGTGCAAACACATTCTTGCTTCCACTGTTGAGAGCAATATCCAGTTGAGGCAGGCACGCACTCAAACGCGACTTGTCAATATAGTTGTCACGCAATTGCAATTTCGCTTCGTCTACCAACTGTGCAATCTGTTTGGAAATGGTACGGATGCTCTGCGAAGCGTCTGCGGTGAGATGGAAATCACCGCAATCAATCCGTGCATGCGTTGTATCAGTGAGCGCTATTAAATCTAATGTCGTATCTTCCGGACGATAGGTCGTTTCTCGGTCGCGTATCACCACATCACTGATGAATCCCTTCAATATCAAGGATTTCTTAAAATCGCAAGCCATATCAAGATGACTGCACACCGACACCGAGAAAGGGTCTTTCAGCACGCCCATGGCCTGTATGTCGGCTTGTGCAAGATCACATACAAAGGTTCCTTCCACACGTTTGCCATTGGCAAAACCATCAAAGAGCACATTCCCATTGGCCAGTTTGTTATGACTATCCAAATCCAAACGCACATGCCCCTTCCCCATCACCAGCGATGCTGTAACATTGTCTATGCGATGTTGCCGATAGCCCAAATTCTCAATCACGGTATGTGCTTTCAGGCGTGTAGCAGGCGACAGCAGATTGGTTCCCACGCCTTGGGCCTGTAAGCGTGCTGTCAGCGTTCCTAATCCATATTTCGGCAAGATCTTTCCCAAACGAAGTCCTGTGGCCCGCAAATCAGCACTATAGGCCATTCGCTTACTGTCAAGAATGGCATTGCCCCGCAAATTTCCCTTACCATCCGTAACGGTCAAGGCTGCTTCATAACGACTCCCCTGCGCCTTCACGCGCGCCTTGGCTCCCAATCCCGTGGTCATTCCTCCCATAGGCGAGCATGCCACATCGAGCTCAGCCTGTGCTATCAAGCTGTCAATACTTGTAGGATGTTGAGCCCAAGCCTTTAACGACAAGTCGGTTGTTTGGGGTAATGGAGTGGGCGCAGTGCCCAACAAACAAAGAATGTCTTTTTTATCAATACGTGCATGAAGCTGTCCTTTCACCTTCCCTTTGCCACCAGGCGTGAAGGCATCTGGGGCCATAGAAGCCTGCGCCTTGACAGCCGAGAAAGCCGTATTAAGTTGCAAATCGGTGATTTTAGTTTGCCGTGTGTCCATCGTCACAGCAGCTTGAAGATGGGTGAGTTGCAAGCCACACCTTTCCTTGAAAGCAAGCTGTTGCAAAAGGAGTTTCCCTTCTTTAGGCCCATAACAAGCCGCTCCTGTATGCAACTGCAAATCATAGAGCGCGATATGGTTAGGATCAAAACCTTTCACGAAAGGTATATAGCGATTGTCTAAGGCCAATCGGCTTTCAAGCAACCGGACAGCACCAACCTGGTAATTCTGCTCACCCAAATCAACACGCACCTGCTCAACATCAGCCTTTCCAAGATGTGCAAGAAGCGATGTGCTATCATCGGGCAACGCCAACGTAATGGCACAACGTTCGGCACGGAACAAGCCTAACTGCAATTTCCAGCGGTTAGTACTGGGCGTAGTGTCAGGTGGAACGGTATCGCTGAGCGCAATAGAAAGGCGCGTATCTTTCAGAAACACCTTTCGTAGCGTAGCCTCTTCCTTAGCCGGCACAATGGCATCCGTCCACAAGAGCAACTGCCCTATCCTGCCATCAACACGTGCTTCTGGTATCAGATTGCCTGTATGCAGCGACACATGTTGCAGGAGGAGCTTGCCAATGCACACCTCTCCTTTCAGCAAAGGGAGGAGCTTCACATTACACACCAAAGATTGCACGTCAGCCACGGTATCTCGCATCATACGATGACGTGTACTATCCAGGCGGTCTTTCATCACCAACACATCTTCCACCTTCAAATCCAAAGGGAATGCTAATCGCACTTTGCCAATACTTATAGCCATTCCTGTTTGCTCAGATGCATAGGACGAAGCCTTGTTGACAGCCCATTGCTGGAAGGGCGGAAGATAGAGGAGCAGAGCGAGCAGACACACTAGCACGATTGGCGTTGCAAGGGCAACGCCTGTCCATCGGCCAATTTTCTTTATTTTTCCTACAACGCTCATACCACCTCCATTTCTTTAAGGTTGAATGGCCTGCCACAGATTATCGGCAGGCACAGGTGCCTCCACGGCAATTTCCTGTTTCGACACAGGATGCACAAAGGTAATCTTTCGTGCCAACAACGAGATACTTGCATCAGGGTTGGAACGCTGTGCCCCATATTTTAAATCACCCTTGATAGGACATCCTATCTTTGCCAACTGACAACGAATTTGATGGTGCCTTCCCGTCATGAGCTGTACTTCCAAAAGGCTGTAACGATCGGTATGCCCTATGAGCCGATAATGCAACATGGCTTTTTTGGCCTTTGGCGTTTCCTTGTCATAGGCATAACTCTTGTTCTGCTTTTCATTGCGCACCAACCAATGCGTGAGCGTGGCCTCTTCCATGGGCGGAAGGCCTTTTACAATAGCCCAATAGGTTTTATGCACATCGCCAACACGAAAGAGTTCATTGAGACGTGACAGCGCTTTGGAAGTTTTTGCAAAGACAACCAATCCTGAAACAGGTCGATCCAAACGATGCACTACACCCAAGAACACATTGCCTGGTTTGTGGCATGTTTCTTTGATATACTCCTTCACAATTTCAGAAAGAGGTCGGTCACCGGTCTTATCACCTTGCACGATCTCCCCACTGCTCTTATTGACAATGATAATATGGTTATCTTCGTAAACTACCTGCATAAGTCGAAAAAATGACAAATGGTCATGGGAACAATAACCCATGACCATTCCTTTGTGTGTTGTGATTACATGTTCATACCGCCATCCACCTGGATAACCTGTCCGGAAACATAGCTGGAGAGGTCAGAAGCCAGATAGAGAGCCGTGTTGGCAATATCCTCTGTTGTACCACCACGGCGGAGTGGAATCTTGCTTGCCCACTCTTTACGCACCTCTTCCGAAAGCGCCTGTGTCATGGCAGTATCTATGAAGCCAGGAGCAATGGCATTGGCACGGATTCCCTTCGGACCCATCTCCTGAGCCACACTCTTAGCCAAAGCTATCAAACCTGCCTTTGAAGCAGCATAGTTTGCCTGACCAGCATTGCCATGCACACCTACAACAGATGCCATGTTGATGATGGAACCTTTACGCTGACGCATCATTACGGGCACACATGCGTGGATAAAGTTGAAAGCACTCTTCAAGTTCACAGCAATCACGGCATCCCACTGCTGCTCTGACATACGCAACATCAAACCGTCTTTTGTGATACCGGCATTATTTACCAGAATATCAATGCTACCAAATTCTTCCTTCACCTTTGCCACAACCTCTTCAGTCTGTGCGAAATCAGCAGCGTTGCTGGCATAGCCCTTTGCCTTTACTCCTAATGCGGCAATCTCACGTTCTGTAGCAAGTCCACCATGCTCTTCGTCAATAAAGAGGTCAGTAAATGCAACATTTGCTCCTTCAGCAGCAAACTTCAATGCGATGGCCTTACCAATGCCACGCGCAGCACCTGTAATCAGGGCTGTCTTACCTGTTAATAATCCCAT
>CAMAMZ010000005.1 GCA_945837185.1 uncultured Bacteroidales bacterium
CCGAGAATCAATCTGCTGTGATGAACCAGCAATCAATTGGATTAATATAGGTATAAAAATTGACAGACAATGAGACTTAGTGTAATACTAATCAAAGTATTGAGCAATACCTTGGTCAGATTTGATCGGGGGGGGGTATTTGCAGCACCTGACAATTAGAAATAAATCTATATTTCAGAACCGTTCACTAATTCATTATATCGGTATCAGTGATCGGTTCTTTATGTTTAGTGTTGTCTCGTTTGCCTAATAATGTCATAGTGTTCAAAAGTAATCTATAAACAAGTAAAAGATTAGTGGTATGAAACGTAGTAAAAACAACCATATGGATGAATCAGAGGTATTTAAACGTAAAACCCTCAATGCCGCCAAGCGGAGAAAAAAAATGGCAAAATACACTTACGTGTTTCTATGCATCTTCGCATTGTTGGTGGTAGCTTTTGTGATTTGGAGTTACATGCCTTAATGGGATGATTTCTTGTCTTTGTTTATGATGTAGATGCCGAAAGCGGCAAGAGCGCCAGCCAGGATGTATTTGCCGTAAAACGGTTCTCGCAGGCAAAGACAGGAACTCACAGCGCCCACAACGGGAATCAATGAATTGTAGATAGCTACTTTTCCTACCGGGTTGCTGATAAGCAATCTGTTGTATAAGGCAAAGCCAATGCTGGAAATAGCCACCAGCATGAGGAGTATGATGCATCCCCACAGCGTAATGTGGGGTAGATTTCCTCCTGCTGCAAGACCGGGAATCAGAATCAGCGCACCTCCCAGCGAAAGACTGTAGCCTGTGCCCACAAACACATCCACTCTTTTGCAAAGGTTGCGTGTGAGTAGGGAAGCCAATGCGCTGCAAAGTGCATTGAGAATAATCATACCGTCGCCCAACCATGTGAACGTACCGCTTGCCTTGCCTCCCATGTTTAAAGCAAGGATACCGGCAAAGCCCAATAAACAGCCTATGAGTTTATGGGTGTTCATCTTGTCGCTTTTAAAGAAGAGACACGCAAATATCACCACCGAGAATACACTCAACGAATTGAGGATGGCAGCCCTGGCCCCTTGGCTATGGGAGAGCCCTATGTAAAAGAAAGTGTAGTGTAGGGTGGTATTGACAAGCGAGAAGAGCAGGATAAACCCTGCATCTTCTCGCTTGCTTAATGTGAGTTTGCGATGTGTACATTTTGCTATGACAAGGATAATGGCTCCTGCCAGGAAAAACCTGATACCCGCGAAAAGCATTTTGCTGCCAGTCATGTCGGGTGTAATAGCAAATTCCTCAAAGCCCATCTTTATGAGTGGGTAGGCCCATCCCCATAGGATAGCCGCCGTAAGAGCGAAGACCGTTACCCACAACGGTCGTTGGAATATATTCATCGCCAAACTATTAGTCGTTCATCGACATGAGGAACTCCTCGTTGTTCAATGTGCGAAGCATTTTGTCGTGTATCGTGTTCATTGCCTCTATAGAGGTCATATCGCTGATGTGCTTGCGCAGAATCCACATCCTGTCGAGCGTTGTCTTGTCGTGCAACAGGTCGTCTCGGCGTGTGCTTGACGCAACCAAGTTGACAGCGGGGAAGATACGTTTGTTGCTCAGAGAGCGGTCGAGTTGCAACTCCATGTTGCCCGTTCCCTTAAACTCCTCAAAGATCACTTCGTCCATCTTGCTGCCCGTGTCAATCAATGCTGTGGCAATGATGGTGAGCGAACCGCCGCCTTCAATGTTACGTGCTGCTCCGAAGAAACGTTTAGGCTTCTGCAGCGCATTGGCATCCACACCACCTGTCAATACCTTGCCCGAGGCGGGTGACACGGTGTTGTAGGCACGTGCCAAACGTGTGATGGAGTCGAGGAAAATAACTACATCGTGGCCACATTCTACCATACGCTTTGCCTTTTCCAATACGATACCGGCAATCTTCACATGACGTTCTGCAGGCTCATCGAAAGTAGAGGCTATAACCTCTGCATTCACGGTACGCGCCATGTCGGTCACCTCCTCAGGACGCTCGTCTATGAGCAGCATCATCAGATAGGCTTCGGGGTGATTGGCCGCAATGGCATTGGCAACATCTTTCATGAGAATCGTCTTACCCGTCTTTGGTTGTGCCACAATCAAGGCACGCTGGCCTTTGCCAATTGGTGAAAACAAATCAACGATGCGTGTTGACAGGTTGGTGGTGGCACGGTCGCCACAGAGTGTGAATTTCTCATCTGGAAAGAGCGGAGTGAGATGCTCAAAGGGTATTCTGTCGCGTACTTCAATAGGTTCGCGGCCATTGATCTTATCGATACTGGTGAGAGGGAAGTATTTCTCTCCTTCGTGGGGTGGACGAACGTGGCAATCTACCACATCGCCAGTTTTCAAGCTATAATGTTTGATTTGTGCTCCGGAAACATACACATCATCGGGTGATGATAAATAATTATAATCGCTTGAGCGCAGGAAGCCATATCCGTCGGGCATTACTTCCAAAACACCGTTAGCGGTGATGATGTCGGAGAAATCAAAAGGAGTAGTGTCTGCCACCGGTTGTGCAACTGCTGATGGGTAGGCACTCGAAATATTGTGGATGGGAGTGGTAGGATTGTCAAACATATCATAGTTTGGCACTGCTCCCTGGTCCTCTATCGGAAGGTCGACGGTGATGATAAAGTCGGTACCATCGTTGGGATCTTCTTCCCATACTCTGTCCATCGGTGCCACTTCATTCTCTTCGTTCTGTTCGTTGTGTGCATTGATTTTCGCCTGTAGTCTTGCCAGCAAATCATTGTCTGTCTGCCCCTCTTCGTTGGGTTGTTCCATCGTGAAGGCTGCTTCTGGTACAAAGTCATTATTTTCAGGCATGTCGGTGTAATCCGTTGTTTCCAACTGCTCGTCCTGACTCGGTATTGTGTCCTCCGTTTGTCCTGCTTCCGAGACTGGCATCTCCTCACCCTGTGTGGTAGTAAGCCCCATAGCCAGATTCCTCCTGGCATCTTCAAGTCTTTCCAACAATTCCAGTTCTTTCTTGGTTCTTCTTCCTCTGTGTTTGGGAAGTGCGGCCAGTTCTTCTTCAATACGTTTCACATCCTCATTCATGATACTTGCTTCTTCATTGTTTTCAGAGGTGAAAAGGGTGGGTTGTTCTTCTTTGGCTGTAGGTTTGCTTTTCTTCATGTCGAAGTTTTCACCATCCTTCCCATGTACGCTGTATACTTTATCCTGTTCTTTCTTCACAATGCGCATACGTTTCCGTTTTACGCCCAGAGGGTTCTTTGTGCCCTCATCGTCGGCCTGCTTGTCCAATATGGCGTATGCAATCGACTCTTCGTTGTCATCGGAAGCATATTCCGCACCTATGTTTTGCGCAATTTCCTTAAGTTCTGTAATGGACTTGGAAATGAGTTCTTCTTTACTATACATAAAAAATGTAATGATGATTTGTTGATACCCCGCGTTTCAAAACAGAAACACGGCAATACTTATAAAAGTGTTGCAAAGGTACAAATAATCAGTGAAAACGCAAAAAAAATAGCTCGCTTTTTTTAGCGAGCTATTTTTTTTAATTAAGATAGAAAGAGGAAAGAATTATTCGCCTTTCTCCATCTTCTGCTTCAAAGCTGCGAGTACATCAAGGTCGCCCAAAGAGGTGCTGGCGGCTACATTGTTGATAGCCGGTGTATCCTGCTGCTTCTTAGCATTGTGCTTACGTGCGGGTTTAACTTCTTCCTTCGCATCCTCGAAGGTACGAGAGTGAGAAAGGATGATGCGACGTGAATCCTTGGCAAACTCAATAACCTTGAACATCAGTTCCTCACCGAGTTGTGCCTGTGTGCCATCTTCCTTAACGAGGTGCTTGGGTGTAGCAAAACCTTCACCACCCTCGTTGAGTGTGATAACGGCACCCTTGTCCATCAGTTCAGTAATCTTACCTTGGTGGATGCTACCTGTTGTGTAGATAGACTCATATACATCCCAAGGATTCTCCTCCAACTGCTTGTGGCCAAGGCTCAAGCGACGGTTCTCCTTGTCGATTTCCAATACAACAACATCGATTTCTGCGCCAACCTGAGTGAACTCAGACGGATGCTTAACCTTCTTTGTCCAAGAGAGGTCGGAGATATGGATAAGACCATCGACACCTTCCTCAAGCTCCACGAAGATACCGAAGTTGGTAAAGTTGCAAACCTTTGCGGTGTGCTTGCTGCCAACGGGATACTTGGTGTCGATAGACTGCCAGGGATCTTCCTTCAACTGCTTGATGCCAAGGCTCATCTTGCGCTCCTCGCGGTCGAGGGTCAATACAACAGCCTCTACTTCGTCGCCAACGTGCAGGAAGTCTTGTGCTGAACGCAGGTGCTGGCTCCAAGACATCTCGCTTACGTGAATCAAACCCTCTACACCGGGCTGGATTTCTACGAAAGCACCGTAGTCGGCAATAACAACAACCTTGCCCTTCACGTGGTCGCCCACCTTGAGAGAAGCATCGATAGCATCCCAAGGATGCGGAGTGAGTTGCTTCAAACCAAGAGCGATACGCTTCTTCTCTTCATCAAAGTCGAGGATAACAACATTGATCTTCTCATCGAGGGTTACAACCTCATGCGGATCGCTTACGCGGCCCCATGACAAGTCGGTAATGTGGATGAGTCCGTCTACGCCACCAAGGTCGACGAATACACCATAAGAGGTGATATTCTTGACAGTACCCTCGAGCACCTGACCCTTCTCCAGCTTGGAGATGATGTCTTTCTTCTGGGCTTCGAGCTCTGCCTCGATAAGGGCTTTGTGGGAAACAACCACGTTGCGGAATTCCTGGTTGATTTTCACAATCTTGAACTCCATGGTCTTGCCTACGAATACATCGTAGTCGCGTATGGGGTGAACGTCAATCTGGCTACCGGGCAAGAAGGCCTCGATACCAAATACATCAACAATCATACCGCCCTTCGTACGGCACTTGATGTAGCCCTGGATAATCTCATCACGGTCGAGTGCGTCGTTAACGCGATCCCAACTCTTGGCAAGGCGAGCCTTTTTGTGAGAGAGTACCAATTGGCCTTTCTTGTCCTCCTGGTTCTCAACATAAACCTCAACCTTGTCACCAGCCTTCAATTCAGGATTGTAGCGGAACTCAGAGGCAGGAATAATACCATCGCTCTTGTAACCGATGTTCACGATAACCTCTTTCTTGTCGACAGAGATAACGGTACCTTCTACTACCTGATGCTCTGTAACTTTGTTTAAGGTTTCGTCGTAGGCCTTCTGAGTTTCTTCTCTGCTTGAGCCGGTGCTTGAGCCATTCTCAAACTCTTCCCAATTGAAGTCTTCCAACGGCTGTACGTTCTTAAAATCTGACATAAAAAATAATAATAAGTTTTGAATTAATAAAGTTAGACTTTATGTGAATTAACACGAAATGATATGGCTTTGTGCCAAATCGGCTGCAAAGTTACATCTTTTTAAGAAGATGCAACACCTGTGCGAAGGGGTTTTCTCTTTGAATTATGATTATTTAACAAGATTTTGTTCTTTTCCTATGCCCATAACGCATGGGGAAGTAGTCTTTTTCTTAACTTTGCATTGTGTCCGCCATGCCGCCTTCGCTGTTTGCTGCATAAAGGTAATAAGGCATGCGTGGCAGGTTGTTGTAGAAATAAATTTGAATGCTATGAATATTCGAGTGTATGAATCGACCATCGTGGCGATAGCCATCGTGGTGTTGGGTTTGTGTATTAAAGGAGGTATTGACAATTTTGCGAACAAAGACCGCAAGGTAACTGTAAAGGGACTGGCCGAACGGGAAGTTGAAGCCGACAAGGTAACATGGCCTATCTTGTCGAAGGAAACGGGCAACGACCTGCCGCAGCTCTATGAGCTCATTGCTCAGAAACAAGCGAAAATAAAACGTTTCTTGTTGGCGGCTGGTATCAAGGAAAGTGAGATAAGTGTTGATGCCTCCAAGGTGATAGATATGAATGCCGATCAGTATGCCACGGGGCTCAAGCCTTATCGCTACAATATAACCAGCATCATTACCGTGACATCGAACAACGTGAAACTCGTGCGCAGCATCATAGCCCGTCAGGGCGAACTGCTCAAGCAAGGTGTGGCCATTGTTGAGGGAGGATATGAATCGCCTACTGTATATGAATATGTGTCGTTTAAGGATATGAAACCCAAAATGATGGAAGAGGCGATTGCCAATGCTGAAAAGACGGCACAGCAGTTTGCCAACAATAGTCATTCCACTTTGAACAAGATTGTGAGTGCCGATCAGGGACAGTTTTCGATTGACAATCGCGACCTGCACACACCATGGATAAAGAAAGTGCGTGTGGTGACCACAATAACTTATTCGCTCAAAGACTGATGCTGACTTTTTGCTTTTGATTTTTGCACACTACGCATTTATGTGCGCATGTGAGAGGGAAAGGTATTTTAAAATACATTAAAACATAAAGGCAAGTGTCTGTTTTCATCCCATAAATGCGTATTTTTGCAGAAAAATATAACAGAAGGAAAGCATGTTTGAAAATTTAAGTGACAGATTAGAACGGTCTTTTAAAATACTGAAAGGTGAAGGTAAGATCACCGAAATCAATGTTGCCGAGACGCTGAAAGATGTACGTCGTGCCCTGTTGGATGCCGATGTGAACTACAAGGTTGCCAAGCAATTTACAGATACTGTAAAGCAAAAGGCTTTAGGTATGAATGTGCTGACGGCTATTAAGCCAGGGCAACTCATGGTAAAATTGGTTCACGACGAACTGGCTACACTCATGGGAGGCCAGACGGCTGGCATGGAACTGAAAGGGCATCCGGCCATCATCCTCATGTCGGGTTTGCAGGGTTCTGGTAAGACAACCTTTTCCGGTAAACTGGCCAACCGTCTGAAGCAGCAAAACAACAAGAAGCCTTTGTTGGTGGCTTGCGACGTGTATCGTCCGGCAGCCATTGAGCAGCTCAAGGTGGTAGGAGCTCAGATAGAGGTGCCGGTATATACCGAAGAGGGCAACAAGGACGTGGTGAGCATCGCTCAGCATGCCATTCAGCAAGCAAAAGCCAAAGGCAATGATGTTGTGATTGTCGATACGGCCGGTCGTCTTGCTGTTGACGAGGAGATGATGGACGAAATCTCCCGACTCAAGGAAGCTCTGCAGCCCGATGAGACCTTGTTTGTGGTAGATTCCATGACCGGTCAGGATGCTGTGAATACCGCCAAGGAGTTTAACGACCGGTTAGACTTTGATGGCGTGGTTCTGACCAAGCTCGATGGTGATACACGTGGTGGTGCCGCCCTTAGTATCCGTACGGTGGTAACCAAGCCTATCAAGTTTATTGGAACGGGAGAGAAGATGGAAGCAATCGATGCCTTCCATCCTGAACGTATGGCCGACCGTATTCTGGGCATGGGCGATGTGGTGAGTCTTGTTGAGCGTGCCCAGCAGCAGTATGATGAAGAAGAGGCCAAACGTCTGCAAAAGAAAATCCAGAAAAACCAGTTTGATTTTGATGATTTCCTCGCACAGATACAGCAAATCAAGAAAATGGGTAATCTGAAAGAATTGGCAGGTATGATTCCCGGTGTAGGCAAAGCCATCCGCGACATCGATATCGATGACAATGCTTTCAAGAGCGTAGAGGCAATCATATACAGTATGACACCGAAAGAGCGCAAGAATCCTGCCATCTTGAATGCCAGTCGCAAGCAACGTATTGCCAAAGGTTCCGGTACCGACATCCAAGAGGTGAACCGCCTCATTAAGCAGTTTGACCAGACACGCAAGATGATGAAAATGATTACCGGTTCTGGCATGAAGGGCATGATGAGTCAAATGAAAGGTATGCCCAGTATGCCGAAATTAAAATAAATAAGGATAACGCAACAAACAGACGGGAAAAATGGAATACCAACTGATAGATGGAAAAGCCACTGCAGCAGCCATAAAACAGGAAATTGCCGCTGAAGTGGAAGCCATAGTGGCCGGTGGAGGCAAGCGCCCTCATTTGGCAGCTGTGCTTGTGGGGCACGATGGTGGGTCGGAAACGTATGTCAAGAATAAGGTGTTGGCCTGTGAACAATGTGGGTTCACTTCATCGCTGATAAGGTATGAGGCCGATGTTACCGAGGAGGAACTGTTGCAGTGTGTGGCACGTTTGAACAACGATACCGATGTCGACGGGTTTATCGTGCAGCTTCCCTTGCCCGCACATATCGATGAGCAAAAGATTATCATGGCCATCGACTACCGAAAGGATGTGGATGGCTTCCATCCCATCAATGTAGGGCGTATGGCCATTGGCCTTCCTTGTTTCATTTCAGCCACACCGTTGGGCATTCTCACCCTTCTTCGTCATTATGGCATAGAAACATCAGGCAAGAATTGTGTGATATTGGGACGAAGCAACATCGTGGGGAAACCTATGGCGCAATTGATGATGCAGAAACAATATGGCGACAGTACTGTTACGGTGTGCCATTCGCATTCGGCCAACTTGCGTGAAACGTGTCGGGAAGCTGATATTATCATTGCGGCTATAGGTCGACCGAATTTCGTGACAGCCGATATGGTGAAGCCAGGCGCCGTAGTGATAGATGTTGGTACAACCCGAGTGCCGGATGCCACACGCAAGAGTGGATTCCGCTTGAATGGCGATGTGAAGTTTGACGAGGTGGCTCCCCGTTGCGCTTACATTACACCCGTGCCGGGTGGTGTAGGTCCTATGACCATTTGTTCGCTGATGAAGAACACCCTTGCGGCAGGAAAGAAAACCTATTATCCATGACGGCAGAAGATTATTATCGGCAAGGCAACGACTATCGGAAAAAGGGTGATTGGCAACATGCGCTCAACTGTTATATGGAAGCCATAGCCCTCGATCCGCAATCGCCCGCGTTGGAAGCAAAGGAAATGCTCGAGAGCATTCTCAACTTCTACCATCGCGATGCCTATAATCCGTAATATATACACCTTATTATATATATAGAAGAGTAATATGAGTAAAATTAAAGGTGCCATAGTTGTCAATACCGACCGTTGCAAAGGATGTCAGCTTTGTATAGAAGCATGTCCGCGCCACGTACTTGTGTTGGCACCCAGACAAGTAAATGTAAACGGCTATCCTTTTGTGGTGCCAGCACATCCCGACGATTGTATTGGATGTGCAAGTTGTGGCATTGTATGTCCTGATGGCTGTATCACGGTTTACAGAAAGAAAGAACGCTAACACAGTTCGCAATTAAAGTCCCTGGCAGGAGGGAAACAATCCTGCAAGTAATTGTTATGGCAGAACAAGAAGTAACTCTAATGAAAGGCAATGAGGCGATAGCCCATGCTGCAATTCGTTGCGGCACAGATGGCTTCTTTGGCTATCCCATTACGCCCCAAAGTGAGATTATCGAGACACTCTCTGAATTGAAGCCGTGGGAGACGACCGGAATGGTTGTGTTGCAGGCTGAGAGCGAAGTGGCTTCGATTAATATGGTTTATGGAGGCGGTGGAGCAGGAAAACGCGTCATGACCTCTTCATCATCGCCCGGCATCTCACTTATGCAGGAAGGTATCAGTTATATGGCAGGTGCGGAAATTCCAGGTGTCATCGTCAATGTACAACGTGGAGGACCTGGGCTCGGTACCATACAGCCAAGTCAAAGTGACTATTTCCAAGCCACAAGAGGAGGTGGCAATGGCGATTATTATACCTTGGTACTGGCTCCTTATTCGGTGCAGGAAATGGCCGATTTCGTTGACCTCGCATTCACACTTGCCTTTCGTTACCGTAATCCGGTGATGATATTGGCGGATGGTGTGATAGGGCAGATGATGGAACGGGTTGTGCTCCCTCCTTACAAGCCTCGTCGCACGGAAGAGGAGATACGTAAAGAATGTCCTTGGGCTACCATCGGGCGCACGCCAGACCGACAGCCGAATATTCTCACTTCGCTGGAATTGAAGCCAGAAGTGATGGAACAGCGCAATCTTGATCTGCAAAGAAAGTATCAGCAGATAAGAGATACGGAAGTGCGGTATGAGACAACACAGATAGAGGATGCCGACTGTGTGATTGTGGCTTTTGGCAGTATAGCACGTGTGGCTGAGAAAGCATTGGAACTGGCACGGGAAGAAGGTATCAAGGTAGGACTCTTCCGTCCTATAACCCTTTGGCCTTTCCCCGAAAAGGAAATAGCAGCGCTTACTACCCATGTGCCGAATTTCCTGGTAGCAGAAATCAATGCCGGACAGATGATAGAAGACGTGAAACTGGCGGTTAATGGAAAGGCTGAGGTGACGCATTTCGGACGTTTGGGTGGCATGGTGCCCGACCCGGAAGAAATTGTTCAAGCACTCAAACAGCAACTGAAAGGAAAAGCATGATGAACAACGATATTATTCAAGAAGAGAATCTGGTGTATCGCAAGCCTGCTTTGATGAACGATACCCCTATGCATTACTGTCCGGGATGTTCACATGGTGTGGTACACAAATTGGTAGGTGAAGTTATCGAGGAGATGGGAATGGCCGATAAAGCCATTGGTGTATGTCCGGTAGGGTGCTCTGTGTTTGCCTATCGCTATTTAGATATTGACTGGCAGGAAGCTGCTCACGGGCGTGCGCCTGCTGTGGCTACGGCCATCAAGCGTTTGTGGCCCGACCGACTGGTGTTTACCTATCAGGGAGACGGTGACTTGGCTTGTATTGGAACATGCGAAACCATACATGCGTTGAACCGTGCGGAGAATGTGCCCATCATTTTCATCAATAATGCCATCTATGGCATGACAGGTGGACAAATGGCGCCTACTACTTTGGTGGGACAAAAAACGAGCACTTGTCCTTATGGAAGAGACCCGAAGTTGCATGGCTGGCCGCTCAATATCGTGGAGCTGGCCTCGCACCTGAAGGGAACATGTTATGTTACTTGTCAGAGTGTGGAGAGTGTGGCAGCCATCCGCAAGGCAAAGAAAGCTATCCGTACGGCTTTTGAAGCTTCTATGAAAGGCTTGGGCTCTTCGTTGGTAGAAATTGTGTCGACTTGTAACAGCGGTTGGAAACTATCGCCTGTACAGGCCAACAAGTGGATGGCAGAGAATATGTTTGCCAACTATCCGAAGGGCGACCTCAAGAGAATACCAGAACTGGAGGAGTAGGCTACTCCGTCTAATAGAAAGCGTAAGATTATGAAGAAAGAAATTATCATCAGTGGTTTTGGTGGCCAAGGCGTTCTCTCTATGGGTAAGATCTTGGCCTATTCGGGACTGATGGAAGGAAAACAGGTGACGTGGATGCCTGCATACGGCCCTGAGCAGCGTGGTGGAACGGCCAACGTGACGGTAATCGTGAGCGATGAACGCATCTCATCACCCATATTGAGTAGATATGATGTGGCTATCGTACTGAACCAACCCTCGTTAGACAGGTTTGAGCAACGTGTCAAGCCAGGTGGTGTGCTCATCTATGATGGGTTTGGCATCAGCCATCCACCCACACGCAAAGACATCACAATCTATGAGGTGGATGCCATGGATATTGCCGCTGATATGAAGAATGCAAAGGTTTTCAATATGATAGTGTTGGGAGCCCTCTTGAAGGTGTGCCCCGTGGTAAGCACAGAAGGATTGAAAAACGCTTTGTATAAGAGTCTTCCCGAACGCCATCATGCCCTCATTCCACTCAATATGGAAGCAGTGGAACGAGGCATGAATACCATTATGGAGCGGTGACAGGCGGCTCGGTATAGAATTTGATGAGTTCGATAATGGCTTGTTGACAGGCCATACAGAAGATGGGATTCTCGTTGGTGCGCATCCGGCAGTCGGGATAGGCGCGGTAAACGCCTTTCGTGCTATAGCCGGCACCTTCGTAGAATCCCGCTTTGGGATCTTTACCAATCAGATTTTCCCATTTGTTTCGAAAATCAACCTTTGTGGTTATGTTCTTCTCCCAAGGCTCAACATCCTTAGGATACATTTCTATCTCTTCTTCCTGATAGGCATATTCATCGCCTAACCCGGCAAAGCTATGCCCAAATTCATGCACCACAACCGGACGGAATTTTTGATGATGGGTCATAGAGAGGTTATAGAAATTCAGAATGCCTCCTCCACCATATTCGTTGGTGTTGACAAGTACAATGATATGTTCGTAAGGAGTGCCGGCCAACCAATCATGCATATCCTTGAGGTGGAGCGTGGTGAGATACCGATTGCTGTAAAAAGTGTCGAAATGCGAATGGAGCGCTGTGTTCTTCCAAATGCCTTTAGAGGGAATGCTTGTTCCACTTTCTGCTGAAGGCGCCTGTACGGCAATGACGTTGAACCTGTCTTTATAGCTCTTGAAAGGTTCATGGGCAAAGATAGCCTCTGTGGCTATCTCCGCGTCTTTAATGAATGTTGCCATCTCATGTGCCTGATAGCCTTCAGCCAAGAAAGCAATATGAATGCAGTGGGTGGTGTCTTTAGCCGACAGCAAGGTGGTATAGGGTGTTACCTTCTTCTCGCCTGTTTTGCGGATGAGAATGTCTGTGGGCACCACCTGATGTGTGAGAGAAGTTACCACCTCCCGCCGGTTGTTGCGCAGGTCGAGTGTAATGTCAACCGTGTCTTTAGGCATAGGCACCAGGAAAACATTCTCAAAAGATTGGGTGTTATGCAAGGCTGCAGGATAGGTTAGCCATTCTTGGAACAGCGTGGAGAATGAGTTTCTGTAAATGATTTGTTTACTCTTGTGGTCGCGAACCGTAATCTGTCCGTTGCCTTCCATCGGTAGTTCTGCCAGTCTATGACGTTTGCCATACCATCGCGGACTGCTGCTACACTGGTCTACGGCAATATGCTGTTGCTGTTGGTTTCCTACAAACGAATAATCTATGCGTAAGGTGCGGTCTGTGAAATACTGGTCAAAATTTTGCGCGTAGGTTGAAGCGACAGCCCAAACCCATACGGCGAATAGTATACCTAATTTATTCTTCATATCTCTGTCGTTATTTCTGTGGCACGTTAGGACTTTTTCCATAAATATATATATAAGAACACGCCTGCCAACACGAAAGCCAGTCCCGCAAACAACAAGATGTTCTTGACAAGGGGAGCTTCAATGTGGTAAGCCCCAACAAACAGCATGATGCCTATTGTGAGCATACACGGACCTCCAAGGGGCAAAAACTTGAAAGATAGTCGTTTCATATACATTCCTTTATTGCTGACAAGGCTTCACACCTGTGTTGCAGGTTGGCAAAACCTTTACTGCGATGGCAAATATACACATTTTTTTGAAAATAACTAAAAGGGAATACTTCCTTTTTCTTAAATTAATTGTACATTTGTCGAATCGATTCCGAAAAGGGAGGCATAATGCCCTGTTGGTACTTGAAGAAAAGGTTGTATGGTGCGCATGAAGAAGAGTTTGTATGATGAGATGGTGGCACGGGCTGACGCACAGCAAGTGCCCGGATTGATGCGTTTCTTTAAATGTGGAGTAGGGGAGTATGGGGAAGGCGACCGTTTTCTCGGCATCAAGGTTCCTGTAACGCGAAGTGTTGTCAAGGATTGTTGGGAGTGTACAGATTTTGAGGAGTTGGAACGCTGTATCTCCAGTGCATACCATGAAGTGCGACTTGCTGCTTTGCTCACCTTGATTGAAAAGTTTCGTCACGCTCCTAAGCACCATGACCTTAGGCAACAGTGTGTGGATTTCTATCTTACGCATCTGGAGTATGTCAACAACTGGGATTTGGTCGATTTGAGTTGTTATAAACTATTAGGAGAATGGCTCATGGACAAAGACCGAAGTCTGCTGTACCAACTAGCAGCCCACGGCACAACAATATGGCAACAACGGATTGGAATGGTGAGCACAATGCAGTTTGTGCGCAGCCGACAATTAGATGACACGTTTGCCATAGCTTGCCTGTTTTTGGGCAAGCCCTCGCCTCTACACGATCTGTTGCAAAAGGCGGTAGGATGGCTGTTGCGTGAGGCAGGAAAGAAAGATGAAGGAAGATTGTGCAGGTGGCTTGACGAAAAAGCCCCCGTTATGCCCCGCACCATGTTACGTTATGCCATAGAGAAATTGTCTGAGGCCGAACGAAAACACTATTTAACTATCGTGTAGCCCCTTTATAATAATATAAGGTGAAAAATATAGATGAAAAGTTTGGCAGGTTGTGAAAAAAGTCGTAATTTTGCACCGCATTTTCCAAAGGAGGGCAATTCTCTCTTGTCGGAGTGCGTTATTAATTAATAATTTATCATTTTTTATTGTATGAATCAATACGAAACCGTTTTCATTTTGACTCCCGTTTTGTCTGATGAACAGATGAAGGAAACGGTCGCTAAATTCAAGAAACTGCTCACCGACAAAGGTGCAGAGATTCTGAACGAAGAGGCTTGGGGATTGAAGAAGATGGCTTATGCTATTCAGAAGAAATCAACAGGCTTCTATTGCCTGCTTGAGTTCAAGGCAGAGCCCAGTGTTATCAACAGGTTGGAGACCGGCTATCGCCGCGACGAGAAGGTTATCCGCTACATGACTGTTAAACTTGACAAGTATGCCGCACAGTACGCAGAGAAGCGTCGTGCCAAGCTTGGTAAAAAAGAGGAGGCTTAATCATGGCAGAGCAGAATAATGGTGAAGTACGTTACTTGACAGCTCCTTCTATCGATGTGAAGAAGAAGAAGTACTGCCGTTTCAAGAAGAGCGGTATCAAGTATATCGACTACAAAGATCCCGAGTTCCTGAAGAAGTTCCTGAACGAGCAGGGTAAGATTCTTCCTCGTCGTATCACAGGTACATCTTTGAAGTATCAGCGTCGTGTGGCACAGGCTGTGAAGCGTGCACGTCAGATTGCTTTACTTCCTTACGTAACCGACATGATGAAATAATATAAGGAGGAAGCATAATGGAAATTATACTGAAAGAAGATATCATCGGTCTTGGATACAAGAACGATATCGTGAATGTGAAGAGTGGTTACGGTCGTAACTATCTGATTCCGCAGGGTAAGGGTGTTATTGCTTCTCCCAGCGCAAAGAAGATTCTTGCTGAGAACTTGAAGCAGCAGGCACACAAGTTGGCTGCCATCAAGGCCGCTGCTGAGCAGAAGGCTGAGGCTTTGAAGGAGGTTGCTTTGGTTATTGCAGCCAAAGTATCAGCCACGGGTGTTACCTACGGTTCTGTAGGTGCCAGCAAGGTTGCTGAGGAACTTGCCAAGCTCGGTTTCGACATCGATCGCAAGATTATCACGATGAGTGATGCCAAGCGTGTAGGTGACTACGAGGCTACCATCCATTTCCACAAGGAGGTTGAAGTAAAGGTACCTGTAAAGGTTGTTGCTGAAAATGCTCCTGCACCTGTTCAGGAAGCTCCCGTGGAGGAGGCTCCTGAAGCAGAAACTCCCGCAGCAGAATAATTGCTCTGTAAAGCTGATCACAATAAATCCCGACTGTCCTATGCGTGATAGTTGGGATTTTTTTATCCCTTATTGTTGAGCATCATATAATTCGGCTCAGTAGAAAATTCCAATAAGCCCTAAGTTTATAGAGAATTGAAAGTCTTGTATCAATTATTTTGTATTTCGCTTAATTTTCACTATCTTTGTTGCCAAATTTGCCCATTTACGTTCTTGATTTAATTTCTGTTTTCGAGAACAATCGTGGCTTATAAACTGATAGTATTAATATTTAATTTAGAAAAAAGACAATGAAAGCATTTGTATTCCCCGGACAAGGTTCGCAATTTGTAGGGATGGGTAAGAATCTCTACGAGAATAATCCTTTGGCTAAGGAACTTTTTGATAAGGCAGACGAGATTCTTGGTTTCAAGATTACCGACATTATGTTCGCAGGAACCGACGAACAGTTGAAGCAGACCAATGTTACCCAGCCAGCAGTCTTCTTGCACAGTGTGATTACAGCCCTTTGTTTGGGCGAGGAGTTCCAGCCCGATATGGTAGGTGGCCACTCTTTGGGTGAGTTCTCTGCTTTGGTAGCTGTGGGTGCCATTAGTTTTGAAGATGGTTTGAAGTTGGTGGCTGCTCGTGCCAATGCCATGCAAAAGGCTTGCGAGGCTAATCCTGGTACGATGGCAGCCATTATTGGTGTGCCTGATGAAAAGGTTGAAGAAATTTGCGCAGCAGTAACAGCGGCTGGTCATACTGTGGTTGCAGCCAATTACAACTGTCCTGGTCAGCTCGTTATCTCTGGTACAACCGAAGGCATCAACCAAGCCTGCGAACAGTTGAAAGCAGCAGGTGCCAAACGTGCACTTCCATTGAAGGTGGGTGGCGCTTTCCATTCACCCTTGATGCAGCCCGCCAAAGATGAGTTGCAGGCCGCTATAGAGCAGACAGCTTTCACCGCTCCGAAATGTCCGGTATATCAGAATGTAGATGGAAAGCCTCATACCGACCCTGCTGAAATCAAGGCTAACCTCATTGCCCAGCTCACCAGTTCCGTTCGTTGGACAGCCAGTGTGCAGGCCATGATTGCCGATGGAGCGAACGACTTTACAGAGTGTGGTCCTGGCAAGGCTTTGCAGGGCATGATAGGACGCATTGACCGTGCAGTAGCTGTTCGGGGTATAGAATAATACTTACGGATGGTTATTTATCAGATATTTACGCGGCTTTTTGGCAATCGCAATACTACTCGTAAGGAGTGGGGAACGATTGCCGAAAACGGCTGTGGCAAGATGAACGATTTTGATGCTGCTACCTTAAAGCGTATCAAGGCAATGGGTATAACCCATGTTTGGTATACAGGAGTGATTCGTCATGCTTCTCAAACAGATTATACACATGAAGGTATTCCCTCGCAGCATCCTGATGTGGTGAAAGGTCGAGCCGGTTCGCCTTATGCCATAACAGACTATTACGATGTAGATCCTGATTTGGCTGTTGACGTGCCTAACCGTATGGCGGAATGGGAATCGCTCATAGCACGCACCCATGCTGCCGGCATGAAGGTAATCATGGATTTTGTGCCCAATCACGTGGCGCGTCAGTATCATTCAACCTGCAAGCCTGCGGGAGTGCGCGATCTGGGCGAAGACGATGATTGCAATATGGCTTTCTCACCGTCTAATAACTTCTATTATTGCTGGGGGTGCCCTCTTGACTTGTCGCAAATAGCACCTCAGAGCGATTATCAGGAGGTTCCAGCCAAAGCTACAGGCAACGACCGATTTGACAACTGTCCGGGACGCAACGATTGGTATGAAACGGTTAAGCTCAACTATGGCATAGACTATTGTGATGCAGGAGGACGTTCGGAACATTTCTCCCCAACACCTGATACTTGGATAAAGATGACCGATATCCTTTTGTTTTGGGCATCCAAAGGTGTCGATGGCTTTAGATGCGACATGGCTGAAATGGTGCCGGCTGCCTTCTGGGCTTATGCCACCTCAAGGGTGAAGAAGGCCTATACCGATATGATTTTTATTGGAGAGGTGTACGATCCCTGGCAGTACAGAACCTATATCGCTTCTGGTTTCGACTATCTCTATGACAAGGTGGGTATGTATGATTGTCTGCGTGCCATTATCTGTGGACAGCGTCGTGCTGCGGATATCACGGCACAATGGCAGCAAACCGATGATATACGCGACCATCTGCTCTACTTCCTTGAGAATCATGATGAGCAACGTATAGCCAGCGACTTCTTTGCCGGTGATCCATGGAAAGCCATACCGGCTCATATCGTAAGTTGTTTGTTGCGTAGCAACCCCTATATGTTGTATGCCGGACAGGAACTGGGCGAGCGAGGCATGGACAAAGAAGGATTCAGTGGTTGTGATGGAAGAACCACCATCTTCGACTATTGGAGTTTAGACTCCTTGCAACATGGATATGGTGACTTGCGTCGGCGCACAGCCCAGGAAAGAGAACTCTTTGCCTTGTATCAGAAAGTGATGCTGATTGCTGAAAACGAAAAGGCAGTCTATGCGGGTTCTACTTTTGACTTGATGTACGTTAACCCTCAATTAGCCGACCGTCAGTTTGCCTTTCTGCGTGAAATGCAGGGTGAGTTGCTGTTGGTAGTTGTTAATTTCGCTAACGAGCAAGTAACCACCCATGTCACCATCCCATCCCATGCCTTCGATCATCTGCAGTTCGTAGAGCAAGAGATAGGAGCAAAGGAGTTGCTCACCGATGCCAAGTGTACCTTCAACCTCAGGCGCGATGAGGCTGTGCCCGTCGAAGTGCCCGCAAATGGTGGTGTTGTGTATAAGATGAAAATAAAAAAAGCCATGGCAGATTATCAATTGAACGAGCACAACAAGGAAGAATTTCCTCCTGCCCATACAGCGGAGCATCTGCTCAACCAGCTGATGGGAAGAATGTTTGGATGCGAACGGAGTAACAACGCACATATCGAGCGCAAGAAGAGTAAAATCAGTTTCATCATTGACCACAAACCTACCCGTAAAGAGGAGAAGGCAATTGAAACAGAGATGAACCGTTTGATAGCAGAAGATATGCCGGTGACCTTTGAATATGTCGACCGTCAGCACCTGCCGGCAGAGGTCTCTCTCGATCGGTTGCCCGAAGATGCAAGCGAAACGATCCGTATAGTGCGTATCGGTGACTATGACGTTTGTCCTTGTATAGGAAAACATGTGCGGTCTACTGCTCAGATAGGTCGATTTGAACTCTTAGGCACGAACTGGGACGAAGAAAAGCACAGCTTCCGCATCCGGTTCAAGATTGTACAGTAGTACAATGGCTGTCTCATCGTACAACCTGGTGGAGCAGAGCAATCCCATTCAAGTCGTACAATAGCGATGGTATGGAACGAAGCGATCCATTCAGGTCGTACGATAGCAGTGATATGGCGCAGAAGTATTCTGTTAAAGTCATACAATAGCAAAGTTGAAGTATATTAATCAATAATCAAATCACAATGAATCACAAACTTAAATCTTTCACCATTTCCATGTGTCTGAGTCTGGGCTTTATGCCTATGTTTGGTCAGCAAATGGAAGAACTGAAGCAGGGATTTCTCAATCCCACGAAGAGTGCCCAACCGCGTGTATGGTGGCATTGGATGAATGGCAATATCACCAAGGATGGTATTCGCAAGGATCTTCTTTGGATGAATAAAACAGGTATTGCAGGCTTTCACGTTTTTGATGCAGGCTTGGAAACGCCACAGATTGTAGAGAAGCGATTGGTCTATATGACGCCAGAGTGGAAAGAAGCTTTCCATTATGCCATCAAGACGGCCGATAGCTTAGGAATGGAGATGACTATCGCTTCCTCGCCAGGCTGGAGTGAGACAGGTGGCCCATGGGTCAAGGACGAAGACGGTATGAAGAAACTGGTGTGGCGCCAGATGGATGTTGTGGGTGGCAAGAAACTGAAAGTGAAGTTGCCCGAAGGTTTCACCCTGCCAGGACAGTGTCAGGACTTCCATTGTGTACCGGCAGGCACCGTGGCTTCTTCATTAGACATGAAGAGCTTCTATCGCGACACCTATGTGTTGGCTATGCGTCTTCCTGAAGCAGACAAGACCATGTTCGACCTAAATCCTGTCGTTACTTCCAGTGGAGGTACTGTATCGCTCGAACATCTCGCCAATGATAGTTTGAACGACTTTGATACCCTTACAGTTGACGCAAACGGCAAAACATGGGTAGATTTTGATTTTGGCAAGGAACAAACCATCAAGTCGTTTACATGGACTGCGGTCAACAAAGCAGGAAGTTATACCAGTTTCACGGCCCATCTTCTGTCAAGTAGCGATGGCAAGGTGTTCAAGGAAATACAAGACTTTGGCTATCAAGGTTCTATGCTGCGAACACAGAACTTGAAGAAGCCTGTTACAGCGCGTTATTTCCGCGTATTGTTAACCCCCAACGACAAAAAGTCACAGGAATGCCTCGTGTCCATGCTTAGATTGGAGCCTGTGAACCGCGTGCATTTCGCATGCGACAAGGCTGGTTTTGGCACCTATCGTTATGGTTTCCTTATGCAGAGCCCTACAAAGGCGCCTCTCGAAGAAGTAGTGAAATTGGCTGATGTTATTGATGTTACCTCCTATGTGAAAGACGGTGTGTTGGAATGGAATGCTCCTCAGGGTCGTTGGCGTATTCTACGTTTGGGTTATGCCCTGACAGGCAAGACCAACCATCCAGCATCGCCTGAGGCAACAGGTCTGGAGGTTGACAAGCTGGACCCTGTTGCCATCCGTTCCTACTTCAAGAACTATCTTGCCACCTATCAGGATGCTGCCAAAGGCATGTTGGGTGAGCATGGTATCGGCTATGTGCTCAACGACAGTTATGAGGCCGGAATTCAGACCTGGACACAGCGTATACGTGAAGAGTTCATGAAGCGCAAGGGTTACGATCCTATTCCTTGGTTGCCTACCTGTACAGGTATGTTAATCAACAGCCAGGAGGATACAGAACGCTTCCTTTTCGATTGGCGTATGGTGATTGGCGATATGATGACAGAATACCACTACGACATGCCCGGTGAACTCTTGAAGGAATATGGCTTGAAGCGCTATGTGGAGACGCATGAAAATGCACGTGCCAATCTTACTGACGGTATGGATTGCAAGCGCACGGCCGATGTTCCTATGTCAGCCATCTGGATGGGCTATAACCAGAAGAGAATCTCCGCGCCTCGGTTTGAGGCCGACATCCGTGAGTCGGCATCTGTTGCTCATATCTTTGGCCAGAATATTGCAGCGGCCGAATCCTTTACTACGGATGGTTTCAGAGATGGTGCCTTGGTATATACCCCTTCAGTATTGAAACCCACTGCCGACAAGGCAATGGCTTCAGGCTTGAACCGTTTTGTCATCCATACTTCACCGCATCAGCCTGTAGACAACAAGGTGCCGGGCTTGGGTTTGGGCAAATATGGCCAGTGGTTTGACCGCCATGAAACGTGGGCCGATATGGCACATTATTGGGCAAGCTATCTGTCGCGCAGTTGCTATCTGTTGCAACAGGGACATTTCGTGGCCGATGTGGCTTGTTATTATGGTGAAAACAACAATGTCACCGGATGTTATAATTCACGCTTGCCCAAGATGCCAGTAGGATACAGTTATGATTTTGTGAATCCCAATATCCTTTACAATTACCTGCAGGTAGATGGTCAGGAACTTACCACTACCACCGGTATGCGTTACAAGGTATTATGGCTTGATAACATTCCTATGGCATCTATGAAGATGCTGCGGCAGTTGAAGCATTTTGCTGATGCGGGCATTACCATAGCCGGTGCCAAGCCCTTGCGTCTGGCAGGTATGGAAGGTAGCCAGGAAGAGTTTGATAATTTGGTGAAGGACATCTGGGGTAGTGGCAGGAAGAATGTATCGACCAATGTACCCCTCGAGAAAATTCTGGCCCAAAAGGGTGTGGAGGCTGATGTTACTTTCGGAAACATCAAGAGCGATATGAGTTTTGTGCATCGCAAACTCCAAAGTGGCGACATCTATTGGGTGGCCAACCATACGGCAAATTCCAAGCAGGATACCTTCAGTTTCCGTGTCACTGGTAAGAAACCCGTGGTGTGGCATGCCGATACAGGTCGCATGGAGGATGTGTCGTACAGCATAGAGGGTGGGCGCACGAAGGTGCAGCTCAGCTTGGTGCCTTACGATGCCGTGTTTGTTCTTTTTGTGGAAGACACGCAACAGTTGCAGGCTACGATAGCAGCACCGGTTTATACCACCATGACCCAAGTGGTGAATCCGTGGAAGGTAACCTTCCAGGAGCAGCGTGGTGCCCCGAAAGAGATCAGTCTCGCTTCTCTCACCTCCCTCACTGAAGTGGCAGAGCCTGGTGTGAAGTACTTCTCTGGAGTGGCCACCTATAGCAATACCTTTACTGTGAGCAAGAAACAACTGAAGAAAAAGGTTTGTCCTAAGCGCATCTGGCTCGATTTGGGCGACGTGGAAGACTTGGCCGAGGTGACTATCAATGGTCATACGGTGGGGTGCGTGTGGAAGACACCCTATAAGATAGATATCACTGAATGGGTGAAGGCAGGTGACAATGTGGTAGAAGTGCGCGTGGCTAATCCGTGGCATAACAGAATGGTTGGTGATGAGCAGCCTGGCATGCAACGCGTAACGTACTCTCCCATAAAATTCTATAAGGCCAACGAGCCTTTGATGCCTTCTGGTCTCATGGGACCGGTGCAAGTGGTAGGCGAGCAATAGGCTGTTATGCCATATTGTATGAGGCACAATGCCGTGAATTGAAAAAAGCAAGCGTTACCATATACGGTGGCGCTTGCTTATGAATAAAAACAAAGCAGGAGGATGAACCAACGTGTCATCCTCCTGTTTTATTAGAGTAACTTGTTTTCGATTTCTTCCTTCATATCGATAAACTGCCGTTTTGAATCATAGAATTCATATTGCAAAAGTGCCAGTTTCTGTGAAGCAACAACGTGCACGCCCAACCCGTATTTCAGTTGCCATCTCCTTTTAAGCGAAATCATTCCGCTGTTGATGTAGGCCGCAACATACGGATGTACATATAGGGTAAAGCTCTTGATACCAATCTTGTTGACCAATCGGTCAATTTTACCTTCCAGCGTGTCTGTAAATAAAATGCTCGACTTGATTTTTCCCGTACCGTTGCAGGTAGGACAAGTTTCCTCAACGTTTACATCCATGGCTGGTCGCACCCTTTGACGTGTAATCTGCATCAGTCCAAACTTACTGAGCGGCAGTATGTTATGTCGTGCACGGTCTTTCTGCATGTTTTTGCACATGCGCTCGTAGAGCAGTTGTCTATCCTCTGCAAGATTCATGTCAATGAAGTCGACCACGATAATTCCTCCCATATCCCGTAGTCTCAGTTGGCGAGCCAGTTCGTCGGCGGCTCCCAAGTTTGTCTCCAAAGCATTTTGTTCCTGACCGTTTTCTGATTTTGTTCGGTTTCCGCTATTAACATCCACAACATGCATGGCTTCCGTATGTTCTATAATCATATAAGCTCCATGCCGGTAGTTTACGGTCTTTCCGAAACTCGACTTGATTTGTTTGGTGACATTAAAATTGTCAAAGATGGGCACTTTGCCGGTATACAGCTTTACAATGTTCGCTTTTTCCGGAGCAATCAGCGTCACATAGTCCTTTATTTCCTGATACACATCCTCGTCGTTAACGTAGATGTTTGCATAGCTTTGGTTGAAAAGGTCTCTCAGTAGTGCTACAGCTCTACTTGTCTCTTCAAACACTAACTGCGGACGCTTCTGTATCTTCTGAACCTTAACGATGGCATCTTCCCATCGTTTGGCCAGCACTTTCATTTCTGCGTCCAGTTCTGCTACGCGCTTGCCTTCGGCCACCGTGCGCACTATCACACCACAGTTGGCAGGCTTAATGCTGTGTATCAGTTGTTTGAGTCTTGCCCGCTCCTCGCCCGACTTGATTTTCGATGATATCGAAACTTTGTCGCCGAAGGGCATCAATACGAGAAATCTTCCAGCAAACGACAGTTCTCCTGTGAGTCGTGGTCCTTTTGTGGAAATGGGTTCTTTCACAATCTGCACTAAAATTTCCTGTCCCGTCTTCAGGGTGTTCTGCACACTACCGTCTTTCTTCAAGTCGGGCAATCGTTGTGCTTTGGCAAAAGGGTAGAGCTTCTTGCGGTCGCTTAGAACCTGTTTGAGATATTTCTCGTACGAGCAATACTGGCTTCCTAAATCAAGATAATGAAGAAAGGCGTCGCGTTCATGTCCCACATCTACAAAACAGGCATTCAAACCCGGCATGAGTTTTTTCACCTTGGCGATGTAGATGTTTCCCACGGAGAACGATGCAGAGCGAGCTTCGCGCTGGTATTCCACCAGATTTTTATCCTCCAGCAGTGCAATCGAAATCTCCTTTGGTTTTACGTCGATGATTAATTCGCTCGTCATGTCTTAACTATTACCTTTTTCTACAAGTTGGGGCATGTCATAACTGACACACCCCCAATTTCGCGAATAGGCTATAGAGCCTGTAGTAAGCCTACTTGCTCTTATGTCTGTTCTTTCTCAGTCTCTTCTTACGCTTGTGTGTAGCCATCTTGTGGCCTTTTTTCTTCTTACCGTTTGGCATAATTCGTTTCTTTTTAAATGGTTTATATTAATATTCTCTTACAATCTGCGCCAATTAACTCTCTTTCATTTTCTCAACAAACTCCTTAGCGGGCTTGAAACTGGGAAAATCGTGTGCAGCGATGGTAACAGTTGTATTCTTCTGGATGTTGCGGGCTGTTTTCTCTGCACGATGCTTGATGATGAAACTGCCAAAACCGCGCAGTGAGATGTGTTCTCTGTTCAAGAGGCTTTCTTTAACAGTCTCCATAAAACTCTCCACTACAATGGCTACTTCCTTTCTGGAAACGCCTGTTTTTTCTGCGATTTGGCTTACGATTTCTGTTTTGGTCATTGCTTTCTTCTATTTATAATTTCCGTTTTCTTTTGTCTTGTTGATGCTGTTACGACCCACCTTGGTCTTTTTGAGCATGCAAATATACGAGTTTTTTATGTGAATAGAAAATTTATTTCATGTTTTTTGCGCTTTCTCCCCGCTTTTCTTGTCGTAAGTGCTTCATTTGCAACTTGTTCTAATGTTTTTCCGCATGCGGGCTCTTCTCTTTGTTATCGGTTTCAGCAGTTGTGTCGATGGTGTGGGTACCCTTCACTTTGCCATTCTTGTCAAAAATTATATTCATCTGCACCACAACGCTTTGGCCGTTCTTGTCTTTGGCACGGAATCGGTGCGATACGCGATAGTCGCCATTTGGCATTTGAATGACGGTACCCCAACGCAGGCTCGTGTAACTTTCCGGGTTTGCGAGGTGTGCCTTGATATAGGCTTCAGCCTGTGGCACCGAACTGTCCCAATTGCTGTTTGTCACAGGGTATTGGTCTCTGTCTTTCTTTCCTACGCAGGTGTCGTACCCCCACACTACTGCAACCACGAGAAGTAGCGTGAGTAGGGCTTTTGTTGCCACTGCCAGGCGATGCGTGTTATTTGATTGTGTCATAGTGTTATATGCTGTTTTGTTTTCTGATTTTCTTTGCTATATTCTGAGCGGCCACGTAGCCCATCGACCATGCAGCCTGCAGGTTGAAGCCTCCTGTTATAGCATCCACGTCCAGTACCTCGCCTGCAAAATACAGACCGGCATGGGCACGACATTCTAATGTGTCGGGTTGAATGTTGGATAGAGCCACGCCTCCACATGTCACAAACTCCTCTTTGTGGCGGTTGCGTCCCTTGGCAGGCAGGCAGTGTGCTGTGAGAGTGTTTGCCAATCGCCGCATGCCTTTGGCTCCCATTTCAGCCCATCTTCGAGTGGGTTGCACCCCGCTTTCATGAAGGAGAATGCACCACAGTTTACTGCCGAGGTGTGGCGGATATACATGTGCCACTTGGCGTTGTGGATGCTGCAGAGCCATATCGTTGAGCATGTGCAGTGTGTCCTCATCGCGCAGTTCACCCATCCAATTTACGATGATTGGTGCCTCAAATACCCTTTCGCTCAGCCAAGGTGCTGCATACGATGACAGTTTGAGCACAGCAGGACCGCTTATGCCCCAATGAGTAAGCAGCAACGGTCCTTGTGCCTTGTGCTTGGCGCCTCTGATGCTCACGCTCACATTCGGCACCACCAATCCGCTGCATGTGGTGATAGGGTGGTGGGGCACACATAAACCATATAATGACGGTACGGGTGGCACGATGTCCACATGTAGTGCGTTGAGTATAGACAAGCCTGCTCCTTTCGGACTGCCGCCTGTTGTCACCAACACGGCATCTGTCACCACATCCGGTTGCATATTGTGTGCAAAGCGAAGTCTGTAGCTTCCGGTTTCCTCTTTAGTCAAGGCTGCAACCCGGTGTGCCGTGTGCAATGCCACACCCGCATCGCGCATCTCGTTCAGCAATGTATGCACAATCTCCATGGCATCCTGCGACTGCGGAAACACACAGTCGTCATCTTGCATCACGAGTTTTACACCATGTTGCTCAAACCATCGCATTACATCCTGGTGGTTAAACGTGTGTAGCAGTCGCTTCATGAGTCGGCTGCCTCGTGGGTAGATGCGTTCCAATGAGGGGGCGTTGCGAAAGGAGTTGGTCAGGTTGCATCGTCCGCCCCCTGTTACCGCCACCTTGGCCAGCGCTTTACGTCCTGCCTCCCACACACTCACTTTGGCTTCGGGCAACAGGCGCTTCACATGAATGGCGGCAAAGCATCCGGCTGCTCCGCCCCCAATGATGGCTATGTGGGCTATCTTTGTTGTCATATAGAGAAAGAAGAAGCTATAATGATAAACTAAAAGTAAGATATTGCAAAATTACATAAAAAAGTGGGAGTAGGCAAGAAAAAACTCTATCTTTGCAATCGCAATTAACTAATAATTATAGGTATGATAAACAGAAAACTACTTTTGTTTCTCTCCCTGGCTTTTGTTTGTGTAACTTTCGGATGCAAGTCGAAGTCGAGTTCAAAGCTGGGAGAGAATGTATCATCGGCAGCCGACGATACCCTTTGTGTGGATAGTGTGGTCTTTTCACAAGAAGACACCTCGGTGTCGTGCCGCATAAAGGTCGATTATCCGCAAGGTGAAGGCAAATTGGCCGACAGTGTGCGTGCCCTTCTCAACAGTCAGCTTGCCGAAGCTGTGATCGTAAACTTATGCAACGACAAGGATGCTTTGCGTGCAAAAAGCTTTCAAGGCAGTTTGGCAGATGGCGACGCCATGTTAGCCCATTATGGCCGTTGTGCTGCGCAAACGCTTACTGAAGAGTGGAAAGAACTCAAGCAGGTCAATCCGGAGCTCTCTTATCCCTTTGCTTTCACGCTCACGCTTGCCAAGGCCAACGAAACTCCTCGCTATCTTACCTATGCCCTGACTTCCTATCAGTATTTGGGAGGCGCCCATGGCATGTCGTCATCCTACAAGTTTAATATCGATAAAGCGCATGGCGTTGTTTTGCAGCAGGTGGTAGACACCCTTCAGACAAAAGCCCTGCAACCCATGTTGCGTCGTGGCGTGATGTCTTATCTCCGTGCTTGCGGACAAGAGGTGAAGGAGCAGGAACTCAAAGATATTCTTTTTATCAAGGATGGCATTATACCCTTGCCGGCAAAAACACCCGTGTTAGCCGACGATGGTGTGGAATTTATCTATCAGCACTATGAGATTGGTCCCTATGCTATGGGCATGGTGCAATTCAAAGTATCGTACGAGGATATCCGGCCTTATCTCACAGCCGAAGCTGCTCGCTTGTTGCAGCATTAACAGATAAGGGAGGCATGTGGAACATGTCTCCCTTATACAAACGCTAAAACGCCACCTGAGCTCCAATGTCTCAAGTGGCGTTTAGTCCTTTTAGTTCGAGCTAAATTACTCAGCAGTAGCGCTATCAGCAGCAACAGTGTCAACAGCAACTGAGTCAGCGAGTGTGTCAACAGTAGCTGTGTCAGCGTTCTCTGCGGGAGCAGCTGTTTTGTTACCACAAGATGCGAAAGAGATAGCTGCGATAGCTACGAACATCAAAACCAATTTCTTCATTTTCTTTGCTTTTTAAATCTGTAAAACAATCATTTGTTTATTAAAACGATGCAAAGGTAAGTATTTTTTTGATAGGTTGTTCCATTTTTTATGATTTTTTTTTCTCTTTCCTTGTAACATTTTTGATAAGTGTTGATAATCAATATTTTTCAATCTGTGAAATAAGGTTAATGATATAGGTCAATTGCCCTTTTTTGCCCCTTTGGAAGCCTTTTCTCCTATATTTTTCTGCTTATTTTTGCGTGGTGCTCGTTCTCTTGCACTATATAGGTGTCTTCTCTCCCTGTAACGTCGTTCTTATCGCTGTTCTTTCTATACAAGATGTAGCTATATATATAATAAGGTATAGCAGAAAGTCCTGCCGTCATCTTTCAGTAATATCCCTTGGGATGGTGCTCACCCTTGAATCTCTCATGCAGAAAACAACAAGTCAACTCAAAATCATCCCTTGCCCGAGAAGATATACTTCTTTGCCCGAGAAGATATACTTACTTTGCCCGAGA
>CAMAMZ010000006.1 GCA_945837185.1 uncultured Bacteroidales bacterium
TCTTGTAAGCGGTTGCAAAGGTAAGCACTTTTTTTTATTCCACCAAACTTTTTCCATATTTTTTCTACTTTTCCTAAAAAAAACTCGATGATGATGCTATAAAGGCCATAAAGAAGGGATGCGTGCGCATCCCTTCTGTTATTTGACAACGCCTCGAAGACTATTCTATGATAGTGATGATAACACGGCGGTTAAAGGAATTCGGTGAGAGTTCGTCGACACCTCCGTTGCCCTTTGTAACAATATTGTCGCGGCTCACACCCATCTTTACAAGCTCATCAGCCACAGCGGCAGCACGCTTCTCCGACAGTTGCAGGTTGTAATCAGGCTTACCCGTTGCGCTATCCGCATAACCATCGACAAGCAGGCGGGAATGATGCTCCTTGGCATATTTTGCCAAAGCCTCTACATTCACAAGCTCTTTCTTACAAGCAATCTTGGCTTTGTTGAGTTTAAAGAACACCGATACGGGGGTTGAAGCCAGTTCCTTCACCGTGGCAGCAGGAGCGGGGGCAGACTTCTTTTCTGCCAACATCCTCTTCAAACGTCCATTCTCAGCATTGGCATCATTCAGTTGTGCGTTGAGCGCATCAATCTGCGACTGCGAAAGCGCCTGTATAGCATCTACATCAGGTGTTTTGTTCCACTTCCCCTTGCCGAGGTTGATGGTAAAACCTACTTCCGCATACACATTGTTGTCGCGTGCATCCCAAATACGATTGGTTTGTGTATTTCCGGTTACGCCATCGAGATCCTGTTCATACATGTTCCATCCCAATTCCACATTGAGCGCTACCTTATCACTCAGCCGGAACTGGTTGAGCAAACCCAAACTCAAACCCGTTGCATAGGCATTATAAGTCATGGAGCGACCCACACCGGCACCTGCAAACGGAATGATGCTCCACACCCGTTCGGGATTGTAACCCCCTATCAGGTTGTTGAGGTTAAACAAAACCTGTTCGTTCAACACCCAATACTTATTCGACCCACTTGCATCTTCGGTCCAATTTACCTGCTTACCCCAAATGCCCTGCAATTTTGTACGCAGACCCACACCGGGTGTAAACCATTTACCCACAGCGATTGCAGCAGAGGGACCCGCACGGAAACTCTTGAAGGGACTCTTGGAAAGTGCGGCCCCATGTTCCTGGGATGAATACCACACATTCCACGCTCCGCCAATCTGAACAAACCAGTTGCTACCAAAGGAATTGGTCGCCACACTGTACTTCTGTACGGGATACGCATCTTGTGCCATTGCGCACACAGATGCACTGGCAAAAGCCAATACAAATAATAACTTTTTCATAATCCAACCTTTTTAATTTACCAACTATAGCGACTCGTATATTACTACGTGCTTGAAAACAACGAATGCAAGATAGCACTGTTCTTCTATCAAACGCATGTACCTTTTCTTTCACAAAGATAGTAACAATATTCCGTTTGTGTACGCTTACAATTGCAAATTAATACACATGAGGTGTGAAAAAGTTACAATATTAAAGCTAATTGACTTTTCTACGTTTTTATTATCATCTGAATCAATCCAACAGATGTTCTATTTCCTGTTGCTTGAGAATACACAACACATGTTTGCCATCGGGTGTATAGCTCACATTTTCACACACGAAGAGTTCATTGACAATACTCTCCATCTCCTGGTTGCTCAGCACTTGTCCGAGGGGTACTGCCGCATTACGGGCCAAGCCTAATGCCAACCGATGCTGAATATCATCTTTCATATTGGCACCCTTTTCGCGTGCGGCAGCCAGCAGGTCGCCCAAGAGTCGTTCGAGCTGTATGCCTTCTACACCCGCAGGAATGGCATTCACGGTATAGCTGCCTCCTCCCAATGAGGTGAGCTCAAATCCCATATCTTCCAACTCGTTTTTCACCTGCTCTAAAATCATCTCTTCTTCAACGCTGAACTGCAGCACTTCGGGGAAGAGCACCTTCTGCTTGTCGCCTTTGCGTTGCGCAAGTTGCCTTCTGTACTTTTCGTATAAGATACGTGTATGCGCGCGGTGTTGGTCGATGATCATCAACCCCGACTTCACCGCTGTCATGATATACCTTCCTTTGTATTGGTAGTGAACCGGCGATTTATCCTCTATCATATCGTTGCCCCGTTGCCCACCTTCTGGCAAGACAGGTGCCTGCCCTGCGCCCATATTGTCCTCTGCGGGCATAGAATCAAAGAAAGAGTCGTGTTGGGAAACGCCCGATGGTGTTAGTCCTTCATAGAGCTTTTGCCATTCCTGTCCTGCTGAACGCGATGGCACGGCCGACCGCTCATGGAATGGATTATAATGCGGGTTGTATGACACTTCAGGCATGCTTTGCGTTCCTTTCATTTCTTGGAACACGGGAATTTCCGGTTGCCCCTGTACATCGAAATCAATGGAAGGCACATGATTGAACACACCTATCGACTCTCTCACGGCAGCCGACAGGATTTGCCAGATGGCCTGTTCGTTCTCAAACTTTATCTCCGTCTTGGTGGGATGAATGTTCACATCGATATTCTCCGGCTCGACCGTGAAATACAGGAAGAAAGGCACCTGCTCGCCTACAGGAACCATCCGCTCAAAAGCATTCTGTACAGCCTTGGCAAAATAGGGATGCTTCATATAACGGCCGTTGACAAAGAAGTATTGCTGCGCCCCTTTCTTTCTTGACGTCTCAGGTTTGCCCACAAAGCCTTTTATCTTGCACAACGTTGTCTCCACCTCCACAGGAATCAGGTCTTTGTCCATTCTTTTGCCAAAGACATCCGTGATGCGTTGTTTCAATCCTGCTGCCTTGAGATTCATCATCTCGCTGTTGTTGCTATGCAGCGAAAAAGCAATGTCGGGATAAACCAGCACAATGCGTTCAAAGGCTGCCACGATATTGGTAAGTTCCGTAGCATTCGATTTGAGAAACTTACGACGGGCAGGCACATTGAAAAACAAATTCTCGACCAAGAAGTTACTCCCTACCGGACAAGAGCAAGGCTCCTGACTGAGGAAACGACTACCCGAAATGACGAGGTGACTTCCCAGCGCTTCCGACTCCTGTCTTGTTGTGAGCTGTATCTGCGCTACAGCAGCTATCGATGCCAATGCCTCCCCTCGAAAACCCATTGTGCGCAAGGCAAACAAATCGCCTGCCTCCCGTATCTTCGAAGTGGCATGACGTTCAAAAGAGAGACGGGCATCGGTTTCCGACATGCCTTTGCCATCGTCAATGACCTGCATGGCTGTTCGCCCGGCATCCGTGATGAGCACTTGGATATGGCGTGCCCCGGCATCGACAGCATTCTCCACCAGTTCCTTGATAACACTTGCAGGGCGCTGTATCACCTCGCCCGCTGCTATCTGGTTGGCTACAGCATCGGGCAACAATTGTATGATGTCACTCATTCCTTCCTTGTTTAATCCAACTTCTGCAAAGGTGCCTCATGCCGCTTCCCGGCACTCAGTTCCTCACCCTTGCGTTTACCCCTCCACACGAAAATATCATCTTTGTTAATAGGTCTGAGGCCATCGAACCATGCAAACACATCCAGTTTCTCTTTCATAGGCGGAATCTGCGTGATGGGATAGAGCGTGCTCTGAAACTTACAGGTCCAGATACGTTCCAACTGCCGTTCCTTGCTCAGATACATACGCATGGTATCCGTTTCCAGATAGTTCAACCCTATCAATGTGCTATCCTTGTCGTCCACCGGATAATATATCGTGCGCACATTGCCCACAGCCTCCGTCTGCCGTAAGACGCCTTCCAGGAAATTGGCTGTCATCAGTTTAGATGAAACCTGGTTGAAATGCACGCTATCCGGCATTTGTTCAATTGAAAGGGCTTGTCCTATGACATGCGCGCGCCGGATGGTAGAGTCATTCATATACACCTTTATCTTTTCGCCCAACAACTGTCGGTTGCCGTTCCACACAATAGGATCGTGATACATCGTCATACAGGAATCCTGGCTGTTGAACACCACCGAATCGCTGATTGCCTGCACATCCACACGATACACCCGCACCTTATTATAACAATGTATCTTTCGATACACCGAATCGGTGTTGATATTGAACGTATAAAGACGGATGGTGTCGGCATGCGCATATAACGTGTCCTTACTTTGGGAGAAATCTTTCAGCACCGCGCGTTTGGTAGCGAAGCCACACCCTGTTGTTTCATTGTATTGCATCTCATCGCATATCAACGCATTCTTGTTCTCCTGATCGATATACACCACATTGCCATAACCAAAGCTGTCGCCATTCTTGGTGTAATACAGACTATCGCCCGTTATCGACTTCTGCTTGTCGGTTACCGTAGAGCGCTGAAAGAGGGTAGCCTTTTCCGTTTTCGAGTCATAATAGGCATCTTCCGTTTTGATGATGCTTTCCTTGGAAGTGATGGTAGAATTAGGTCCCACCACATGCGCCAGGGATTTTTTCGTGTCATAATAAAGCGTGTCGGTTTCTATCAACATATCATCGCTTTTCATCTTCACGTTATAATAGAACACAGCCTCTTTGGTATCGAGATTATACCTGCCCCAGTCAGACACCAAGCGGTCGCGCCCATCCTTGAGCGTTCCACCCTCCTCAAAATAAGCATAGTTATACAGGCGGTCGAAGTTCAGACTATCCGTTTCCAAGATACGTTTGTTATGCGTGAGCACCACCTTATGCCTTGCAGCCATTTTCTGCTCCTGTCCGTCGTAGTCAGCATACAGACAGGTGAGCGAGAGCGTATCGCCCTGCTTGTAGCGCACGTTACCAAAGGCCTTCACCGAGTTGGTGAGCTGATAGAAATAAGCGCTGTCGCACCACAGCAAGCCACCCTTATGACGGAACCGCACATGCCCCTTTGCTATCTGTGCTTCCGGATTGTCGCTATACATATCGTGATAGAGCTCATCAGCATGCAAGAGATAGATTTTTTCATCCTCCTGCGCCTTCACCGTCTTCCGCTTTGCGGGAAAATGCGACCATACACATAGGCCAAAAAAGCATAGAATCACCGCAAGTGTGATTCTATGCCTCGAAGTATATTTGTTTCTATTGTCGTTACGTGTCATTTCACCCAACCCTGATACTCATAGTTACAAGACTTGTATTTGTCTGTCATCCACACATAGGTGTTCTTAATCTTTTGGGCCACCCATTCGTGGATTTTCTTTTCACGTTCCTTGGCAAGCACAATATTTTTCAGCACCTGGAAATCTTCCGTTATAGAGGCCCGGTGACTATCTCTGCGACTCTTCAATTTCACGAGGGCAACAACCTGCTTTCCTTTACCATTAATCATGCTAAAAGGTTTGGAGATTTCACCCACCTTCAAGTTTTCCACCTGCTGTGCCACTTCCGTGGGAAGGTCTTTCATCTTGACACGAGAGGAACGGCTCTGTGTCTCCTCATTCATGAACGACATCAAACCCCGGTTGTTTCTGGTGTCCTTATCGTCAGAGATATAGGAGGCAGCCTCCTCAAAGGAATATTTCCCTTCATTGATTTCCATCACCACAGAATCCAGACGCAACTTGGTGAAATCGATAGCTTCCTGCTCGATACGTGGTCTGCGCAAGATGTGGCGCACCTTAATACGGTCACCACGCTTGTCAATCAACTGGATGATATGGAAACCAAATTCCGTTTCCACAATCTTGGAAATCTTTTTGGGATCAGTAAGATTGAAAGCCACATTGGCAAAAGCAGGATCGAGCATACCTCTACCGATATAATCCATTTCACCTCCCTGACGGGCAGAACCCGGGTCTTCTGAATACAAACGAGCCAATGTTGCGAAACTCGTTTCTCCTCGTGTGACACGGTCGGTATAGTCGCGCAACTCTTCTTTGATACGGTTGATTTCTTCCTGTGTTGCCTTAGGCTGGCGTGTGATGATTTCCACTTCCACCTCCATAGGTACGATAGGCAGACTATCTTCGGGAATCTTAGAGAAATACTTTCTCACGTCGCTCGGCGTCACATTGATATCCTTCACCAATTCCTGCTTCATCTTGGCAATCATCTTCTGGTTCTTGAAGTCATCGCGCATCTGCTGGCGCATTTGCGCCACCGTTTGATTGCGATACTCTTCCAGTTTCTCCTTAGAGCCTGCCATTGATATCCAGTAGTTTATCTGCTCATCGACACTGGCTGTCACCTCACTTTCTGACACTTCTATAGAGTCGATAGCAGCCTGGTGCAGGAACAGTTTCTGCACTGCCATCTGTTCAGGAATAGCACAATCGGGATCGTTCTCCCAGCGCAAGCCCTCCATCTGACTTTGCAGGCGCATGGTTTCCACATCCGATTTAAGAATAGGCTCATCGCCTACTACCCAAATCACTTCATCGATAACGCATGCCTCGGGCACCTCAGCCTCTTTCTCCACCTTGACAGAGTCAGCGGGCGCTTGTTTTGCCGTTCGCTTCATGGTCATGGCATGACCAGCCATCACCAATGTCAGTGCAGCCAAGCCTACTGCCGATACCTTATAGATTTTTTTCATCTACACTAATGTTTGTTTACTGTTTGCAATATCTTCTCATCAATCCATACGGAATATTTCTTCCGTAACGATTCCATCCATTTTCTCCTTATCTCTTCCCGCAAGTCGGCTTCAACGGTGTAACGTACCGCATCCAACGCATCGGGAGCTTTAAGCCGTTTCCCGAATACAGCACAGATGGGTTTGTTTGCGGCTGCCTGTGGGGCACTATCGCGTCCAAACACCTCTTTGTCGACAATGGCGTTGTCTCCTGCCGCAAAGATTGCTTGTGCCACCACTTCCACTTCGTCGGTGGTATAAGCGGACTGCAATAACGACCGCCACTGATGGAAAGGCACACCTTTGAGGGACTTTTTCACTTTCTTTGCCACCTTCTTTGACGCAGCACGAAAGGCAATCCCCTTAAAACGGGGTTCTTCCCACTGATAGTTTTTTCTATGTGTCTCAAAATAGTGAAGCATCTCCGCTTCGTCCAACGGTTTTTGCCATACCATCCTACGCTCTACCTCATAAGCCAATTCTTCATCAGGTGGGCAAGGATATTCCATTGACGGCAATGAACCAGCAGATGCCGACACCTCTTCTGTTTCTGGAGCGTTGCACAGCGCATGTATGCCATGCACCTTGTTCCAAGCTGTTCTCAACTTCTGCAACCGCGACGTTTCCGCCAACCATTCAGCCAATTGGTCGTAGGGCAGGAAGCTGCATTTGTCGGTCAGTTTCACGATATGCCACCCTTGTGGGGAAAGGAAGGGAGGAGCTATCTGCCCCTTCTCCATACCGAAAAGTCTGTCTTCCACTTCCTGCAACAACTGTCCACGCATTACCCACGGACAGCGTCCACCTTGTTGTGCGGTAGCCTTCTCGTCAGAGAAGCGTTGTGCCAAATCAGCAAAATCAGCCCCCTCACTCAAGGCACGATACAGCGAATCAATGCGTTGCTTTGCCCGTTGCTGTTCTGCCTTGGTAGCCTTTTGTTCCAATGCCACCAAGATATGGCTCGGACGCACCAGTCCTCCCTTGGCCGCCACTTGTTGTTTCCAACAGTCGTAACGGTGTTGTGCCTCATCAAGGTCCATAGGATTGACTTGCTGTCGATACGTTGCCAACGTGTCAAGTCGTAACATCCGCGCCTCTTCTACCAATATACGATAATCAGCATACGCTGCTGCAAAGACCTGCATTTCGCTCTTGCTGAAATGCTGTTGACGATGGTTACAGAGCAATGCCCGTTCAAACTCCGAACGGAGCACCTTTGTACCATTCACTGTCATCACGACAGGATCGTCCTGCGCCCACAGCGGACAAGCGAAGAACAGCATGACTGCCATACCAAGCAGCTGCTGTCCTGCACGCTGTAGCATTCTTACCGAAGGCCGCCCGCCTTTATTCCGGACGACTATAGTTGGGAGCCTCACTGGTAATCGTAATGTCGTGGGGATGACTCTCCAGCACACCGGCATTGGTGATACGTGTGAAACGAGCCTCGTGGAGACGCTCTATCGTACCGGCACCACAATAGCCCATTCCTGAGCGCAAGCCACCTATCAACTGGTAAATGACCTCTTGAACTGTTCCTTTATATGGCACACGACCGGCAATACCTTCGGGCACCAGCTTCTTCACATCACAGGTATCGCTCTGGAAATAGCGGTCTTTAGAGCCGTGTTCCATAGCTTCCAAAGAACCCATACCACGATAGCTCTTGAACTTACGACCATTGAAGATAATGGTATCACCAGGACTTTCCTCTGTACCGGCTACCAACGAACCAATCATTACGCACGAGCCACCTGCAGCCAAGGCTTTCACAATATCGCCCGAATAGCGCAAGCCACCATCGGCAATCAAAGGAACGCCTGTATCTTTCAAGGCTGAATAAACATCATACACAGCACTCAACTGCGGAACGCCCACTCCGGCTACCACACGTGTTGTACAAATAGAACCCGGACCAATACCCACTTTCACAGCATCGGCACCATTCTCTACCAACATACGAGCCGCAGCGCCCGTAGCCACGTTACCAACAACAATATCAATATGCGGGAAGGCTGCCTTCACCTCACGAAGCTTGTCAATAACACCTTTCGAATGGCCATGGGCAGTATCGATAACGATTGCATCAGCTCCTGCTGCCACCAACGCACTGGCACGCTCTAATGTGTCGACAGTGACACCTACACCGGCAGCCACACGCAAACGACCTTTCTCGTCCTTGCATGCCATGGGTTTATCCTTAGCTTTGGTGATATCCTTGTAAGTGATGAGACCTACCAAATGGTTTTCGCTATCCACCACAGGAAGTTTCTCTATCTTATGTTCCTGAAGAATCTGCGCAGCTGCCGACAGGTCTGTCTGCTGATGCGTTGTGACCAGATTCTCATGGGTCATCACCTCATCAATGGTTTTGTCGAGACGACGCTCAAAACGAAGGTCACGATTGGTGACAATTCCCACCAAATGGTTTTCTTCGTCGACAACAGGAATACCTCCAATATGATAGTCGTGCATCATGGCAAGCGCATCGCTGACCTTACTTCCCTTACGTATTGTCACAGGATCATAAATCATTCCGTTTTCAGCACGCTTTACAATCGCTACCTGACGGGCCTGATCCTCGATAGACATATTCTTATGAATGACACCAATACCGCCTTCACGAGCAATGGCAATGGCCATAGATGATTCTGTCACCGTGTCCATAGCGGCCGTAACGAACGGCACATTGAGCGCGATGTTGCGGGAAAACATGGTTTTCAACTCTACTGTCTTGGGCAGTACTTCTGAATAAGCAGGGACTAAGAGGACGTCATCGAAAGTCAAACCGTCCATCACAACTTTATCTGCAACAAATGATGACATATATGTACTTCTAAAATTTATTGCATGCAAATTTAAGAAGAAAAATTCACATCTGTGTGGCTTTTCTTGTTTTTCTCTGCTATTTAATTGAATTTAACGCAGAACAGCCTTCCTCTCATTGCTGAAAGAAAGGGACCCATGGGGAGAAAAAACATGGAAACAGGAAAATATAAAGACATCCTTGGCGCATCGAGAAAAAAAACGTAACTTTGCAATATGTGTGTGCCAAAGGACTTTTACATCTCTCGTCGTGGAAGCCTAAGCCTTGACACCACGATACTACAGAAATTGACTTTATACGAGCATGCAAATCAGAAAACTATTTACGAGTATTATCTTCTTAGCTATTTTTTCGTTTATTACCAGTTGCGGTGCCCAAGGCAACGATACTTCATCTGAAGCAAAGCAGGCTGCAAAAGACCTTCCCGTTGACACGGCATTGCAACAGCGCTTGAAAGATTTTGCCACACGCCCCCGCCCCACCGGCAAGTTTGCTTTTCATGTGTATGACCTTACAGCCGATAAGCCTGTTTACGGATGCAACGACAGTCTTGCTCTGCCGTCTGCTTCGTGCATGAAACTGCTTACAGGCGTGGCTGGCTTGCATTTATTAGGCACAAACTACTACTATAAGACAGCCATCCTCACACGGGGAAAGAAGGATGGCAATGGCACACTACAAGGTGACTTGGCTTTCAAAGGAAGTCTTGACCCCCAGCTCATGCCTGTTGACCTGAATGACTTTTCCCGTTTCCTCCACCAGGAAGGCATCCGACGCATCAGTGGTAAACTGTATATAGACCTTACCATCAAAGAACCGGTAAAAAGTGAGAAACATTGGTATCCTTGGGACCTCACCTTTTCTAAATATGGCTTGTTTTATAAAGGTGAGAAAAGGGTTCTTACTGCCCTGAAAGCATCCCTCCGCGCACAGGGCATTGCCATTGCAGACAGTCAGGTGGTGACAGCCCGCCTTCCGAAAGGCTTCCAATGCCGGCATATCTTCAAACGTTCAATCGATGATGTCATCAAACGCATGTGGAAGAACAGTTCGAACACACAGGCAACTGCGCTACTCTATACGATAGGACACAGAGCCAATCCGCATGCTTTTCCCGTAGATGCCGGTGTGGCTTATCTGCGTAAGTTCCTTAGCCAAGACCTGCAACAGAATGGGAAAGGGCTCTGTATTCATGACGGCTGCGGACTTTGCACCCACAACCGTCTCTCACCTGTTGCCCTTACAGCTGTGCTCCGCTATGGCTATGCCAATGGCGCCATCAGGAGTTCCTTAGAGCGCAATCTCTCTCACGCAGGAATAGACGGAACATTGGCGCGCGAAATGACAGGTCAGAAACTCAGAGGGAAGGTGCGTGCCAAGACAGGAACGCTGTCACATCCTTATGGCATCAGCTCACTTGCCGGCTTTTGCGAAGGGCCCGATGGCCATACCCTCGCCTTTGCCATCATGGATAGCGAGATGTCGGTGTTGGACGCTCGCGTTTTGCAACGGAAATTCTGCGAAGCTATGGTAATCGACAAAAAACGTCCTTCCTAAACTACACCTTATTATATATATAGCACCACAAAGGTATGAAACAGCTTATCAAAACAAGTATTACAGGAGGTTTGTCGTGTTTGGCCCTCACCCTGCAAGGCCAGACGCACGACCGTCCGAACGTGATTATCATCTATGCAGATGACTTGGGATATGGTGATTTGTCCTGTTACGGAGCCACAGAAGTGGAGACACCCCACGTTGACCAGTTAGCCAGGGAGGGGTGTCGCTTTACCCATGCACATGCAGTGGCAGCAACGAGCACTCCCTCACGCTATTCCTTGCTCACAGGAGCGTACGCATGGCGTAGGAAAGGAACAGACATTGCTCGTGGCGATGCGGGAATGATTATCAGACCTGAGCAATATACCATGGCCGACATGTTCCAGCATGAGGGATATGCTACAGGAGCGTTTGGGAAATGGCATTTAGGTTTGGGCGACAAGACGGGGCAACAAGACTGGAACGCACCGCTCCCATCAGGACTTGCAGACATAGGTTTTGAGGAATCGTACATCATGGCTGCCACTGGCGACAGGGTGCCTTGCGTGTTTATAGAAAACGGCAGGGTGGCTAACTACGATGCCTCTGCACCTATTGAGGTGAGCTATACAAAACCTTTTGAAGGAGAACCAACGGGTAAGGACCATCCGGAGTTATGTTACAACCAACGTTCTGCCTTTGGCCACAACAACGCAATCGTGAACGGCATTGGAAGAATAGGATTCATGAAAGGGGGAGGCAAAGCGCTGTGGAAAGATGAGCACATCGCTGACTCCATCGTGCATCACGCACTGCAATTCATGCGCCGTCATCAGCATGAGCCTTTCTTTATGTATCTGGCCACCAACGATATTCATGTGCCCCGCTTCCCTGCCGACAGATTCAGAGGCAAGAGCAAGATGGGGGTGAGAGGGGATGCCATCTTGCAATTTGACTGGACCGTAGGTGAGGTTATGAAGGAACTGAAGAGGTTGAAGCTTGACCAACAAACACTCGTCATTCTGAGCAGTGACAATGGTCCGGTAGTGAATGACGGATATGCTGATGAGGCTGAAGAACGGTTGGGAAGCCACAAACCTACCGGTCCTTTGCGCGGCAACAAGTACAGTGCCTTTGAAGGAGGAACACGAATCCCCTTCATTGTGCGATGGACTGGGAACATTAAAGCTGCAACAACTTCTGCCGCCTTACTCTCCCAAATAGACTTATTTACAACTTTTGCCCATCTGCTCCAGGCACGTCTTCCGAAAGGTGCTGCTCCCGACAGCAGGAATGCTTGGGACACATGGATAGGGAAAAATACAAAAGGACGGGAATGGGTTGTTGAACAGGCCCTGAACCACACCCTTTCGCTGCGCACTCCAACATGGAAATACATTGAGCCGTGTAACAATGCCTACCCTATCATGCAATTTGAAAAGATAGAAACGGGATATAGCAATCATCCTCAACTGTACAAGACAGATGAGGACGAGCACGAAGACCACAATGTGGCCACTCAATATCCAGCTATCGTGTACGACTTTCAGAAACTGATGCGTGAGCTGAAAGCCGAAACACCTTAACACCCCTCAGTTGGCCATTTCCGAAAGGAACTTGATACGAACGAGGCGTACGTCTTCTTCCGAGATGTCGCCTCCCAGTTCCTCCATTGCCGTGTCAACATCATCGGTGTCACTTTCCATGAAATAGTCGTATATTTCCTCTACCTTGTCTTCATCCATCGCGTCTTCGAGGAAATAGTCAATATTCAGCCGGGTGCCACTATATACAATGGCATCAATCTCATCGAGGAGTTCATCAAATTCCAAACCTTGCGCCGTGGCAATATCGTCTAAGGCCAACTGGCGGTCGATGCCTTGGATAATTTTCACCTTCAGCATGCTCTTCTTGGCTACGGTTTTCACACGGAAATCTTCCGGACGCTCTATACCGTTCTCTTCGCAATGCTTCCGTATCAAATCAACGAAGGCTTTACCATAACGGTTAGCCTTGCCAGCTCCCACTCCTTGAATATTCTGCAATTCCTGTAAGGTGATGGGATACATGGTGGCCATCTGCTCAAGCGAAGCATCGAAGAAGATGACATAAGGTGCCAACCCCTGCTTTTTTGCTACGCGCTTTCGGAGGTCGACCAACATGGCATAAAGTTCGGGATCCAACACAGAGGTTGCACCCTGTGCTTCCTCTTCATCATAATCATCACGAAATTCACGGTCGAGCGATACCAAGAAAGAATGGGGAGCCTTGATAAACCGTTTTCCCGCTGCCGTGAGTTTCAATAGCCCATAGTTTTCTACATCCTTATGCAAATAGCCCGAAATGAGTGCCTGTCGTATAACCGGGTTCCATATTTTTTCATTCTCGTCTTCACCGGCTCCAAACTCTTCCAGTTCATCATGGTGATGAGAAACAATATCATCCGTGCCACGACCTTTGACAAAATCGACGATATATTCCTGACGAAAATCCTCCTTTACCGCCTGTACGGCCTGCAACACGATATGCAAAGCATTCATAGCCTCGACACGCTCTTTGGGATGCAAACAGTTATCGCAGTTTCCACAATTATCCGTATGATATTCCTCACCGAAATAGTGTAAGAGCAGTTTACGTCGGCAAACAGACGATTCCGCATAGGCCGCTGTTTCCTGCAGCAGTTGTCTACCAATATCCTGCTCGGCCACCGGCTTTCCCTCCATAAACTTCTCTAACTTACGAAGGTCTTTACCCGAATAGAAAGCAATGCACAGGCCCTCTCCTCCATCACGTCCGGCGCGACCCGTTTCCTGATAATAGCCTTCCAGACTTTTGGGTATGTCGTAATGAATCACAAAGCGCACATCCGGCTTGTCGATTCCCATACCAAAAGCTATTGTGGCCACGATAACATCAATGCGCTCCATCAGGAAATCATCTTGCGTGCGCGAACGTGTGGCACTGTCAAGTCCGGCATGATAAGCCTCCGCCTTGATGTCGTTCGCCTTGAGATCGGCAGCCAACTCCTCCACTTTCTTTCTCGACAGGCAGTAGATGATGCCGCTCTTTCCCGGTCGCTGCTTGATGAAGCGGATAATCTGGCGGTTAATGTCGTTGGTTTTCTGTCGCACCTCATAATAGAGATTCGGGCGGTTGAAAGAACTCTTGAACTCATCAGCGTTCAGGATGCCCAGGCTCTTCTTGATATCTGTCCGCACCTTATCGGTAGCCGTAGCAGTGAGTGCGATAACAGGTGCATTGCCTATCTTATTGATGGTAGGACGAATATTGCGATACTCCGGTCGAAAGTCATGTCCCCACTCCGAGATACAATGAGCCTCATCAATCGCATAGAACGAGATATGCACCGACTGGAAAAAAGCAAGATTATCTTCTTTGTTCAGCGACTCAGGAGCCACATATAAGAGTTTGGTCTTGCCCGCCTGCACATCATCCATCACCTGTTGGATGGCAGATTTGTTCAGAGAAGAGTTCAGGTAGTGCGCCACACCACTCTCCTCGCTCATACCATTGATGACATCCACCTGATTTTTCATCAAGGCTATAAGAGGCGAGACAACGATTGCTGTCCCGTCCATGATAAGCGATGGAAGCTGGTAACACAAACTCTTACCGCCACCAGTGGGCATGAGAACGAATGTGTCACGTCCGGCCATGAGATTCCGGATAATGGCTTCCTGATCGCCTTTAAACTTGTCAAAACCGAAATAGTGTTTCAGACTTTCAGTTAGATTAACTCCTTCTTTCATATCACGACAAGTAGTAGTATATAGGTTGGGTAAGTGTTTTATCGAACAGGTAGAATTCACATCGTCTATGACGATTGCAGATGCGATTTCTCCATCTGCTCCTTCGCATAGTCGAGTGTCACCTCAAATTGTTTAACCTTCTTGGAAGGCATTTCAAACATGGCATCCATCATAATGGCCTCAACGATAGAACGCAAGCCGCGTGCGCCCAATTTAAATTCAACAGCCTTGTCAACAATATATTCCAATGCGTCTTCAGCGAATGTGAGTTCCACACCGTCCATACCAAAAAGCTTGGCATACTGCCTGACAATAGAATTCTTGGGCTCAACCAGAATGCGGCGCAAGGCCTCCTTGTCGAGGGGATTGAGGTAAGTGAGCACTGGCAAGCGACCAATAATTTCCGGTATGAGTCCAAAAGATTTCAAATCTTGTGGAGAAACATACTGCATGAGGTTATGCCTGTCTATCTGTGCCACATTCTGCACGGAATTGTAACCTACCACATGCGTATTCATACGCTGGGCTATCTTTGCTTCAATACCATCGAAGGCACCTCCGCAGATAAAAAGGATGTTCCTTGTATCGACATGGATGTAATCCTGATCAGGATGTTTGCGACCACCCTTAGGAGGCACATTCACCATGGTGCCCTCAAGGAGTTTCAGCAATCCCTGCTGCACACCTTCGCCACTCACATCGCGGGTAATGCTGGGATTGTCGCTCTTACGGGCAATCTTATCAATCTCATCAATGAACACGATACCTTTTTCTGCTGCTTCCACATTATAGTCAGCCACCTGAAGCAGGCGCGAGAGAATACTCTCAACATCCTCGCCCACATAACCAGCCTCAGTGAAAACGGTAGCGTCGACAATGGTAAAAGGCACATCAAGGAGCTTGGCAATGGTACGAGCCATCAGCGTCTTGCCCGTACCCGTACTGCCTACCATAATGATATTGCTCTTTTCTATCTCTACACCATCGTCATCCCTTTGCTGCCCCAAACGCTTGTAGTGATTGTAGACAGATACTGCAAGATAGCGCTTGGCCTCATCCTGCCCAATGATATATTGGTCGAGATATTCCTTTATCTTTTTAGGTTTGGGAATGGACTTCAAGGCCTTCGTATCTTCCTTACGTTTTTTCTCGCCTACATAGGAAATGGCAGAGGTGACAATCTGATGGGCCTGCTCCACGCAATCGCTGCAGATAAACCCATTGACACCCGTGATAAGCAAGGGCACTTCGCTCTCCTTGCGACCACAAAAACTACATACTCTTCTTTTTGCTGGCATTACTTCTTACGCATTAAAACCGCATCTATCATTCCATATTCCTTGGCTTCCTGTGCCGTCATCCAATAGTTACGGTCACTATCCTGCCATACCTTTTCATAAGGGGTATGAGAGTGTTCTGATATGATGGTATAGAGTTCCTTCTTGAATTTCTGTATTTCCTTGGCTTCAATTTCTATATCTGAAGCCTGTCCCTGAACACCGCCCAGCGGCTGATGAATCATTACGCGGCTGTGTGTGAGTGCAGAACGCTTTCCTTCCGTACCAGCCACAAGGAGCACTGCTGCCATTGATGCTGCCATACCCGTACAGATGGTGGCCACATCGCTGGAGATGAATTGCATGGTGTCATATATGCCAAGACCAGCCGTTACGCTGCCCCCAGGACTATTGATATAGATAGATATGTCTTTTCCTGGGTCGACAGAATCAAGATATAACAACTGCGCTTGCAGGGTATTGGCTGTATAGTCGTCTATTTCAGTTCCGAGAAAGATGATGCGATCCATCATCAGACGTGAGAATACGTCCATTTGCGTCACATTGAGCTGACGCTCCTCAAGGATATATGGGTTGAGATATTGGGCTTGCGCCTTCAACACATCGTCCATTGCCATTCCGCTCATTCCCAAATGTTGCGTGGCATACTTTCTAAAATCTCTTCTCATTTTTCTTATTTGCAATACTGATTATTACACAAAAAGAGGTTGTCGCCCCTTTCTTGTATGTTCGTAGGAACAAAGATAAGAAAAAAAGTCGACAACCTCTCTATGAAAGGTCTTTTTTTTCAAAAAAAAACAGATTATTCGCTCATCAGCTTGTTGAAATCATCCAACGAAATCTCCTTCTCGTTGCGTGTCACAACATCTTTCAAGGCAACCGTGAGTTTTCTGTCAATGGCACGTTCAAGCAACGGCTCTACGTTTTCAGCCTTCTTCAGCATCTCGTCGGCATAATTGGAAAGATACTCCTCAGGCACATTGTTCATGCCATACTGGGCAAACTGAGCACGGGCAGCCTCGAGTGCGGTAGCCTTCACATCAGCATCTTCAATCTTAACGCCAAAAGCAGCTACCAACTGCTCTTTGATAAGATGCCATGTGAGTTCCTTAATGCTGGCAGCATAGTTCTTCTCGACATATTCCTCACCCTTGTCTTTGTTGTTGGCCAGCATGATTCGTTTGAGCAACGCATCGGGATAGGTGAGTTCACCTACCTTAGCCTCGCAATAGGTACGAACGTCTTGGATGAAACGGAAATCGCTGTCTGTAGCGAGCTGTGCCTGCAGACCCTCAACAATCTTGGCACGGAAAGCCTGCTCGTCAGCAATATTTCCTTTACCAAAGACAGCATCGAAAAGATCCTGGTTCACCTCATGCTTCTGGAAATGGTTGATTTCTGTTACCTGATAGCTGAAGTCACCGGTGTGAGCAGCCACCTCATCACGCTGAATCTTCAGCAAGCTGGCCACCTCTGAATCATTTTCCGGATAGGCCTTACGCGGATTGAAGGTGATGATATCGCCTGGTTTGGCATTGTCGAAGAGTTGCTTCTGCTCCTCTACCTTGATATAGGAAGGCATCAAGATGGCAGCCTCGACAGTGACACCGCCCTCTTTGGTGTTGCCATTTTCATCCAGCTCGCGCAAATCACCTTTGATGGTATCATTGCCTTCATAGTGATCAGCTTGCACATAGCTACCCATCTGGGAAGCAAACATCTCAACCTGACGGTCGATCAAGGCATCGTCTACCGTAATATTGTAATAGTCAATTGTATCTGCAGCAGAGAGCTCGCAATGAATTTCCGGAGCTACAGCAATATCAAACTTGAAAGTAAAGGTGTCTGCCTTCTCCAAGTCCTGCTGCTCATGCTGCTCAGAAGGAAGGGGCTCGCCCAACATCTGGATATGGTTCTCACGAATATACTGTTGCATCTGTTCGCCTACAAACTTATTGATAGCATCTGCCTTGACAGCAGTACCGAACTGACGCTTGATGATTCCCATAGGAACCATACCGGGACGGAAACCCGGGATATTGGCTTTCTTACGATAATCCTTGAGTGTCTTCTCGACATCCTTGCTGTAATCAGCCTCTTCTACAACGATGGTCAACAGTCCGTTGATTTTGTCAGGGGTTTCAAAAGAAATGTTCATCTCTGATTTTGTTATGTTATTTTTTATTACTATAATTTCAATCGGTCGGCAAAATTACTCATTTTTAACGACATAACCTAATATGGCAATGAGAAATTTGTTTTTTTAACCTATATAGACATCCTACCGATGGCCTTCTCTGGCCAATTCTTCCGCAGCCTCGTCCTCTTCCGTAGGTTTGAAACGTCGCAACACGAAATTCTCACCCAGATAGTTTTTGCGTACAATAGGATTCACGGCCAATTCTTCCGGGGTTCCATGGAAAAGGATGCGCCCTTCAAAGAGCAGGTAGGCCCTATCGGTGATGGAGAGTGTTTCCTGCACATTATGGTCTGTGATGAGAATGCCTATGTTCCTATATTTCAGGCGCCATACGATATGCTGGATATCCTCCACGGCAATAGGGTCGACACCGGCAAAGGGCTCATCGAGCATGATAAACTTGGGGTTGATGGCCAAGCAACGCGCTATCTCTGTTCGACGACGTTCACCTCCCGACAGTTGGTTACCCTTGTTTTTGCGCACCTTGCCCAAACGAAACTCCCGAATCAGACTCTCAAGATTTTCCAGTTGCTGTTCTCTGCTCAAGGGGGTCATCTCAAGCACCGACATGATATTGTCTTCCACACTCATATTGCGGAACACACTGGCTTCCTGCGGAAGATAGCCAATGCCGGCACGGGCCCTTTTGTAGACAGCATAATCCGTAATGTCGGTATCGTCAAGATAGACGTGGCCCGCATTGGGAATCACAAGACCCGTGGTCATATAGAAAGAAGTTGTCTTACCCGCTCCATTCGGACCTAACAAACCCACAATTTCACCCTGCCTTACATTGAAGTTCACATCATTGGCCACAGTGCGCTTTCCATAGCGTTTCACCAAGCCCTCTGTGCGCAACATCATGCCTTCATTATTTGATTCTGCCATATTTTCTGATTATTATCGTGCAAATTTACAAAAAATACACCTAAATACACTTACAAAATCAAAAACTCTTGTTATAATTGCAGTTTTTAAGTGGATTTTGGTTACTTTTGCAACAAGAATATGAAATGAATAGCCTATGCTGGTATTAAGATTACTGACACAATACCTCACCACTTTCGGCAAGTACTTGATACTGATGGGTCGCGCCTTCAGTATTCCCGAACGGCTGAGGATGTTCTGGAAACGGTATGTGAAAGAGATGTCGCAATTGGGAGTTGATTCCATTCCTATCGTATTGCTCATATCTTTCTTTATAGGTGCGGTGATATGCATTCAAATGAAAGTAAACATCCAAAGTCCTTGGATGCCACGATGGGTGTCGGGCTACACCACACGTGAGATTATGCTCTTGGAGTTTTCCAGCAGTATCATGTGTTTGATTCTCTCGGGCAAAGTGGGTTCGAACATTGCTTCTGAATTAGGTACCATGCGCGTAACGCAACAAATCGATGCCCTTGAGATTATGGGTATCAACTCGGCCAGTTACCTCATACTACCGAAGATTTTGGGATTGATAACCATCATGCCTTCGCTCGTTATACTGAGTTCGGGCATGGGCTTTATGGGTGCCTATGCCACAGCCTATATCGGACATTTGCTGCCTCCGGCTGACCTGACATTAGGTCTTCAGCACAACTTCAATCCATGGTTTGTGTGGATGAGCATCATCAAGAGCTCTTTCTTTGCCTTTATCATCGCCAGCGTGTCGTCTTTCTTCGGCTACACCGTGGAAGGTGGTTCTGTAGAAGTGGGCAAAGCCAGTACCGACGCAGTGGTGTGCAGTTCCGTGCTCATTCTCTTCTCGGATGTTTTCCTCACCCAGATTTTATCCTAACCCCGCTCTTTTATAATAGAACAAAGTCATGATAGAAGTTAAGAATTTGACGAAATCGTTTGCAGACAAAACGGTATTGCAGGGCATTGATGCTGTCTTTGAAACAGGAAAGACAAACCTTATCATTGGTCAGAGTGGTTCTGGAAAGACGGTCTTGATGAAGAACCTCGTAGGCTTATTGGAACCCACTGCCGGAGAAGTGCTTTACGATGGGCGCAACTTTGTGACCATGACAAAGAAAGAACAGGTGCTGATGCGTAGAGAGATGGGGATGATATTCCAAGGTTCTGCTCTCTTCGACTCGCTTTCTGTATTGGAAAACGTACAGTTTCCGCTTGACATGTTTTCCAATCTCAACTACAACGAACGGGTACGTCGTGCCCAGGAGTGTTTAGACAGGGTGAACCTGCTGGATGCGCAGCACAAGTTTCCAGATGAGATATCTGGTGGTATGCAGAAACGTGTTGCCATTGCCCGGGCTATTGTGCTCAATCCGAAGTACCTTTTCTGCGATGAGCCCAACTCCGGACTGGACCCTAAAACGTCGTTGGTAATCGACGAGTTATTGTCGGGCATTACCAAAGATTTCGGCATTACAACCATCATCAACACGCACGATATGAACTCGGTGATGGGCATTGGTGAGAATATCATCTTCATCTATAAAGGCCATAAGGAGTGGCAAGGCACCAAAGATGACGTGATGGATTCCGACAACAAGAAATTCAATGATTTTGTTTTTGCCTCCGACCTGTTCCGCAAAGTGAAAAAGGTTGAGAACGAAGAGGCACACAATCGTTAAACAAGGCTCTTGCCGAGCGTACCAAAATTTGAAAAGCACAGCGCTTAGCGCCATGCCTTTCAAACGGAACATAGTTGTTTCAAACAATTGTTTCCGCTCTCGCAGCGTAACGAGAAGGGGGCGCTTAATGCCCCTTTCCCTCTAGTTTACGGATTTCAAACATACAGAAATACATCGTCCCTATTTCAAGATCAGGAAGCTGGTTGCGCAATACGCGGGCCGCTTTTTTACGCAAGGTCGCATCATCGGTTGTTATCAACTCGCTGAATCTCTCTACAAGATAGGCTTTCTGAATATTGCTGAGTGCTGCAAAATGAGAAGCACAGAAATCAATATATTGAGACAAGTCGCCCTTACGATACTCCTCAATAAAGCGGAAAGGAAGATTCAAATGACCATCTGCATTGATGCCCGACCGTTCTACCAACCGCTTCACCTCCTGCAGCGATTCCTTGGCATACGCATTATTACCACTCATAATCGACATGACAGCCGCATCCAGCACATTGCGAGCTATGCTGTCAATCTCGGCACGCACAGCAACAGGGAATCGGTCGGCATGTTCCACCATATACTTTGTGGAGAGGCAGGTGGGCAACATGCTATATGCACGATAGACAAACATATTCTCGGGTTTTACACGATCGGCCTCGGGCAGTGAAGCATAGTATACCTGTACGATACTGTCAACACGTACCAACGCTGCAGCGTTACCATCAGGATTACGCTTCTTTAGCGCTTCATCCTTCAAGAGGGCTGCATAAGCCGAAACCAAGTCGGCGCTTCGTTCACCTGCCGCATAACGAGCCTTGATGCGTTCAGGAGCCTTCTCAGGGTCGGTGAGCCTGTCGAGTTCTGCCTTCAAACTCTCTGCAGAACGTGAACCCTCGAAACGTCCCAGTTCCTTGCGCGAGGCATCGAGCACGATAAAGGTGGGATAGGCCTTTACGCCAAACTCTTTAGCCAAGGCAACGCCCTCACCTTTCTCTGCATTGATTTTGGTGGCCACGAATCTGGCATTCATATACTCCCCTACCTCTGGCAAGGGGAATATTTTGGTGGCCATCATCTTGCAAGGACCGCACCAATCGGTGTAGAAATCAACAAACACGATTTTTTTCTCCTGCTGAGCTGCTTTCAACACCTCGTCAAAGGGAATGGCACGAAACTGTGTTTGCGCTGAGCTGACCAAAGCAAGAAACAGAGCAAAGAGAAGCAGAATTTTCTTTTTCATTGTTACATTCATTTAGTCTATCAATTTTTATATTATTTGTCACACAGCATCTCAATCCGTAATACAGAAAGTTGGACCCACAAACCAATCGAACGAATTAAACGAATCGTTGATGAAACGCACACACTTCACCTTCCCTTTGCCCGTAAGGGTGTAGACGGGTTGTCCTTGGGGTGCTCCGCCATTGGTTTCGTAGAAATAGAGTTTATAGCCATCACCGACAGTGGTGCCCACAATCAGATAGTCGAACGTGGTTTGTCCCGACGAGGGCATCCAGTATTGGTTGGTAACCATGGTGATGGTTTCTCCGCTTCCTATCCCTTGCGGCTTTATCTCTACTTCCGGAAGGGTATCATCGTTGAAATTGCAGACATAGAGTTTACCGCCATCCACACAATACAGGTATGAAGCCGACTGCCCACAGGTACTATAGGAAGTGGCCTTGGCTGCATGCGATTCGGGTGCCATACGAATGCATTTGGTGAGATAGACACCAAAGAAGCTGCAATCAGCGAGATAGAGATGACGGGAAGCTTCAGCCTTATTTTCCAACACGAAAAGTCCAGTACTGGTATTAGACATATAATTATATCCACAATGCAGGCATTCGCTTCCGGTAAGGTTTTGGGTGAGTTCCTCGCCCGTGAAATCATCGTAGGTGAGTGGCGTAGTCTGCATATTATAGTCAAAAGCCAGCAAGCTATGAGTGCTCTCATCCCAGCAGGCACCCCCTCCATAGGCATTCACCTGATCGCTGAAGTAATAGCGGCTGCCTCCACATGTTGAAGTAGGATAACCAAAACGACCACTGTTGGCCCCAGCATTTTCACTCGACTAAATGCTGTACAGACCCTTGTTGGTTAACATATTCATATACATCACAGAAAGGAAAAAGCCATAAGGTTTCTCGTCGTTATCCATCTCTTCAAACCGTATGTTGCTACGGTCGAAAATGGTCTTGAAATCAGATGTTCTACATACCTTCATGTCGCCGGTGGTAGTGGTAACGGCAATGGCATTGGTATTCTCCATCTGATCATTGTCAGTGTTGATGTAATTCATACTATAGAGGGGCGTCAAAGACTGAGGTTCACCCTTGAGCGGTGCCCCACCCACTTGCGCCATCAAATTTTCACCCTGTTTGCCCTCAAGGGTCAACAAGTCTAAGTCGGTATTTCCGTCTGCTGTTTCCTTGAGCACATAGAACCCTTGCGAGAACGTGGTGCGCACAGTGAGCATAGCAGTCTTATACACCGTATAGCCCGAAGGCGATGCTGTAGCCTCCAAACGAAGCTGATACGTGCCGGGAGCTACCGCCACCTCATAGTTCAGATTCTTCTCGGTGGCAATAACAGTAGGTTCAACAACATTTCCCTGCTTATCCTCCGTACCCGTGTTCGCATCGAGCAGAAGCCAGCGATAAGTCATATTCTGCTCGTCTACATATGATTGAACCTCTGGGGTTATGGTCAGCATTTCGCCTATATAAGCTGTCTTGCTGTAGTTTTCTTCCATGCCTGTTACAACAATCTCACCCACTGCGTTGCCATCTGCATAGGTACTGTCGTCATCGAAACAACCAGCAAGCAGGAAAGCCGCTGCCAACAGCATAAGTTGATATCTTGCTTTTTTCATTGTCTTCTAATGTCTAATATTTGATCGATATTTGCTTTGTCCTTACTATCCTCCATAAGAATCTTCCATTATCACCACAGGGGTACCGTCGGCCTCTGTCAAGGGCGGTAATCCCTGCGTGGCACGCTCCGCATTCACAGCCTCCAGCCTTCTCGTCATTTTCTGAGTCATATACATAAGGTATTCGGAATCACCAGTCATCAGTTTGTCGATATATTCATCGTCCCACTTCTCGCCTGTTTCTTCAATCAGGAAGCGGTGTTTCACCACACCGTAGGTGCCGAAATAATCTGCCAACGAGATGGTATAGCTTCCCCTATAAGGATAGCCATAGGTCCATTTCGACGGTTCAGCCAACATATCAGTGAAATACAACACACGCTCGGCATAGGGCTCATACCCAATCTCAAAGTATTCGTTGGCTTTAATGCGGAAACGCAGGGCCACCATCTCTTCCTTCAAACTGGCATCGCGAAGCATCACAATGGGTATTCTGGTACGTGCCTTACCGGCAGGAATGAGGTATTTGTCGGCCAACGACGGATCGTTGAAAGGCACATAATGCTTGCCAGGCACCGCATTGGTCATGCCTTCCTCCTGTATCTGCTCAATGCTGATACAACGGTCTTTTCCAGAAGTAAAGCCCATCGTCTCTATTTCATACCATACGGTGTCATTGTCGGCATCGGCATCACCATACACAAAGGAATAGGTGCCCCTTGCCATCTCTGGCTTGAAATCAGACATGTCGGTGATGTTGTAATAGAAATTGATTCGGCATGTCGCATCGCTGTACATTTCAAGGTCTTTCTCACACGAAGTCATACCTGTAAGCATCAGCATGCC
>CAMAMZ010000007.1 GCA_945837185.1 uncultured Bacteroidales bacterium
CCTGTCAGAAACACAAACTATAAAAGATATGAAGAACAAGTATTTTCTTACCCTTTTACTATGCCTTGCTGTAGCAATGGCATTTGCACGTCCTGTACGTGTGGCCTGTGTGGGTAACAGCATCACCTATGGTGCAGGCATTGCCAATCGTGAAAAGAACAGTTATCCAGCCCAATTGCAATACTATTTGGGGGCAGACTATGAGGTGCGCAATTTCGGTGTGTCAGGCTGCACCCTGCTGAGCAAAGGCGATGCACCATACATCCAGACAGCAGCATACAAACAATCGCTGGCTTTTGCACCCGATGTAGTGCTCATCAAATTAGGTACCAACGACTCGAAGCCGCAAAACATTTGTCATGTGGATGCTTATAAGGAGGAACTTCGCCAACTGGTACGCACCTACCGAAGTCTGGCCTCACAGCCCCGCGTGGTGCTACTCACCCCACTTCGTTGTTTTTTGAAAGATAAGAATACTATCAACGAAAGCCGCATACGCAGGCAAATCGCACCCCTCATTCAACAAATAGCCTATGAAGAGCATGTAGAGGTAATCGATTTGCAACGTATCATGGGTAAGGGTTGGGACAGGTCGCTCCTGCCCGACCGTCTGCATCCTTCTGCCATTGGAGCAGGACGAATGGCACGCTATATCGGTGAAGTGTTGCTCACACCACGTGCGACCACACCCCAGGTGACACTTCCTAAGGGCAAGTCGTTTAACTTTTATGGTCATCGGGGTGTTGAATTCACGATGGATGGACAAGTATCTTGTCGCTTAGTAGCACCCCTTCAGGCAGCTAAAGGACATCCATGGGTGCTCCGCGCACGCTTCTGGGGGCATGAGCCACAAACCGACATTGCTCTTTTAGAGCGTGGCTTCCATATTGCCTACTGCGATGTGGCCGACCTTTACGGTTCGCCCAAAGCCGTAAAGCGATGGGATGCCTTCTATAAACAGATGACCGCACTCGGCTTGAACAAAAAGGTAGGACTTGAAGGTATGAGTCGTGGAGGTCTTATCGTTTATAACTGGGCAGCCCGTCATCCCAAACAGGTGGCCTGCATTTATGCCGATGCTCCTGTGATGGATTTGAAGAGCTGGCCTATGGGAAAGGGTAAAGGCATAGGCTCCAACGACGATGTAACACGCATGCTTACAGCCTATGGATGGACTTCAGAGGCAGAGGCGCTGAAATGGAAAGGCAATCCTATAAATCAGGTGCGTCGCGTAAAGAACATTCCTATGCTTCATGTGGTAGGTACCGCTGACGATGTGGTTCCCGTGGCCGAGAACACAGCTATCTTTGCCAGTGGGCTGAACAAGGTGGGCGTAGAACTGCCTGTGATAAACAAAGAAGGGGTAGGACATCATCCCCACTCACTCTTTAACCCGACGGAGATTATTCGTTTTTTCCTCAAAGCCTACAACCTTTATATCAATCCTTGCACCCATGCCGTTTGCGGCAATGAATACCGCATGGCAGCAGGCTGGACAAAAGGATCGGAATGGCATACGGTGGCACAAGACATTGCAGAAACGCTGCAAGGCAGGCAGGTAGACTGGCTCTGGCTGGGAAACTCCATCACGCAGGGTTTGGGTGGCGAAAGGAAAAGAGTTACCAACAAACCCGGCAAGGCCATTGGCGACAAACTCATGGGTGCAGGCAAGTGGGAGACAGCCGGCATCTCTGGCGACCGAACCGAATATTTGCTTTGGCGTGTGCAAACAGGAGCTTACGATGCCTGCAACCCCAAGCATGTGGTGGTTACCATCGGCATCAACAACTATTTTGACGCTGACGAGCCTTCAGACGTGGCCGAGGGCATTCGTGCCGTAGCAGAAGCAGCCAAGCAACACTTCCCTACAGCAACCATTCATGTAGCGGGATTGCTTCCGGCCGGATTGACAGCAGCACATCCCATGCGTATATATTATAATAAGGTGAGAAAAGCGCTCAATGCCATGCGCTGGAAAGGCTTTGACTATATAGACGTGACCGACTGGTTCGTAGGCGACGATGGCAACATGCGGCCTCATCTATATAACGGCGATGGCATTCACCTTTCAACCCAAGGTTATGAGGAATGGTGTTCCCGTATGATGGAACACGCCACCCGTTAATGCCATCGCCTTATAAAACGGAAATTATTTCAGCACACCCAACTCGCGACCAATCTTGATAAATGCTGCTATGCAGCGGTCTAATTGCTCGCGGGTATGGGCTGCGGAAAGTTGTACACGAATGCGCGCCTCACCTTTGGGAACAACCGGATAATAGAATCCTGTTACATAGATTCCTTCTTCGAGCAAACGGTTGGCATAACGTTGAGAGAGAGGCGCATCGTAAAGCATCACCGCACAGATGGCACTCTGCGTAGGTTTGATGTCAAAGCCTGCAGCCAGCATCTTGTCACGGAAATAATTGACATTCTCTACCAAACGGTCGTGAAGAGCCGTATCTTCCTCCATCATCTTGAATACCTCTAAACTGGCTCCAATAATAGCTGGAGCAAGCGAATTGGAGAAGAGATAAGGACGACTGCTCTGACGCAGCATGTCGATAATTTCCTTGCGACCGGTAGTAAAGCCACCCAAAGCACCACCAAACGATTTGCCCAAGGTGCCTGTATAGATATCCACACGGTCATAAGTGCCACACAACTCACTCACACCATGCCCTGTAGCACCTACCACACCGGCAGAGTGTGACTCGTCGACCATGACAAGGGCATCATATTTCTCGGCCAAATCACAAATCTTGTCCATAGGAGCCACATTACCATCCATCGAGAATACACCATCGGTGCAAATCAAACGGAAACGCTGGGCTTGGGCCTCCTGCAGGCAACGCTCCAACTCTTCCATATTCGCATTGGCATAGCGGTAGCGCTTGGCCTTGCAAAGGCGCACACCATCGATGATGGAAGCATGATTCAAGGCATCAGAGATAATGGCATCTTCTTCGGTGAGGATGGCACCAAAGAGACCTCCGTTGGCATCAAAGCAAGCTGCGTAAAGAATGGTATCCTCGGTATGGAAATAGGCTGAAATGGCCTTCTCTAATTCTTTATGAGCATCCTGTGTGCCACAGATAAAGCGCACGGACGACATGCCGAAGCCTCTACGGTCCATCATCCGTTTGGCTCCCTCTATGAGACGAGGATGGTTGGAAAGCCCTAAATAGTTATTGGCACAAAAGTTCAATACTTCCTTACCCTTCACCTGAATGGCTGCGCCTTGCGGACTTTCGATGATTCGTTCTTCTTTGTAAAGACCTGCCTGCTTCAGACTCTCTAAAGCATCGCAGAGATGCTGTTTCATGTTACCGTACATATTTTTAAGTTTTTAGTGTTCTGGATTACAAAATAAGAGAATATTTTCCACAATTGCCATGAATTAAATGTTATTATTGTTTAAACCCTGCTGTTTTTTCCCTATTTAACGGTTCTTTTGATGACATTTTGAAAAAAAAACGTTTATTTTGCAGCAATAATCAACTACGACTATAAACAATAAACATGAAAACAATCTTAGTTATTGGATCTACGGGACAAATAGGCTCAGAGCTTACCAGAGAATTGAGAACCATTTATGGAGGAGACCACGTCGTGGCAGGTTACATTCAAGGAGCAGCGCCCAAAGGCGAATTACTGGAAGGCGGCCCTGCTGCCATTGCTGATGTAACTGACCCTATCGGTATTGCCAATGTCGTAAAGCATTACAAGGTCGACACCATCTACAATCTGGCAGCCCTGCTGTCGGTAGTGGCAGAATCAAAACCCAGATTGGCTTGGAAGATAGGCATTGATGGTTTGTGGAATATATTAGAGGTGGCGCGGGAATGCGGTTGCGCGGTGTTCACACCCAGTTCCATAGGCTCCTTCGGAGCTACTACGCCCCATGACATGACTCCTCAAGATACGATACAACGCCCACGCACCATCTACGGCATTTCAAAAGTTACTACCGAGCTATTGAGCGACTATTACCATTTGAAATATGGTGTAGACACACGCTCCGTACGTTTCCCCGGTGTCATCTCCTATATGACACCTCCCGGTGGTGGCACCACCGACTATGCGGTAGACATCTATTATGCTGCGGTAAGAGGCGAACGCTTTGTTTGCCCTATTCAAGCCGGCACGCTGATGGACATGATTTACATGCCCGATGCCTTGAAAGCGTCTATCCAGCTGATGGAAGCCAATCCCGACAGACTGGTACACCGCAACGCCTTTAACATTGCATCGCTCAGCTTCGGCCCCGAAACCATCTTTGCTGCCATCAAGAAATACAAACCAGAGTTTGAAATGACGTATGAGGTAGATGCTCTCAAACAGAGTATTGCTGACAGTTGGCCAGACAGGATGGACGATAGCTGTGCGCGCACGGAATGGGACTGGCATCCTGACTATGATTTGGATGCCATGACACAAGACATGTTAGAAAAACTCAGCTTGAAACTATAATCAAAGGCAAGGCGAGGTCAGAATTCCTTGATGACCTCGCCTTGGTATGTTGGGATATGCAGGATGAGGTTTGCGCTTCTTACCTCCTCACCGAGCGGAATGCTCATATAACCGAATGCGGTGTAATATTGAGGCACATCCCGTTGGTCATGGAGCAGGTAACAATGCACGGCACTAACCGTTTCGCCTTGCCACAAAGTGTCGCAGCGCAAGCCGATACTTTGCTTTGTGGTTTGTCCGTCGGTCTGCACACCTGTTTTTACGGCATAGCCAATATTCAGATAATTGCCACGTGTTCCTATCCAGGCACTCTCAAAGAGCAAAGGATCTTGGCGTAGGGTATCAGGACGCAATGTATATAAAGGGCGCAGCACCATGACCTGCGACAGACTTCGGGGCACCACCTTCGATTCACCTTCCTTGTAATCATAATACAGCAAAGCCCGATAGGCTGAATCGACCACCGTTACCCATTTTGCCGATATAGCGGGAGCAAGTTGTAGTGCCACCCCCTCATCGGTCAACGCCTTGTCGACCTTGCCTTGTTCACTTGCTGACACTTCAACAAAGTCGGCACGCAGATAGGAATAGGGGCCATCGCCCGTATCATACGTTTCCGAGTCGCAACTTATGCCCAGCATAAGCACGCTACACAACAACCCTACCCATCCTTTCTTCATATTGCCAGATGGTTAATGGCCGGATTGGCATACATCGTGAGCATACGTTCGCGTAAGAACGCCTCATCCTTCTCCGGCAAAGTGATTTTGGCCAGTTGCCCTTCGAGATAAGTCACAAACGACGCCTTCTCCTCTGCCGTGTACTGACTGCCATACGCATCATTGCCCCGCAGCAAGTCGAGTGCCACATAATTGCACGGATAAAGTTGGTAATGGGCATGGATTTCACGGTCGATATGCGCTGCGATGACACCAAACACCTCTGTTTTGGGAATATCGGGACGCAAAGCAGCAAGGAAGTCATCGATACAAGGTGCACAATGGTAATGGATGCGTCCCTTATAGCCCATGATACCAGTCTGCATGCTGATGACATCGTCCATAGGACCCTTTTTCCATGCCGGATTGTCACGACGCAGCTGGAACTCCTGCGCTTTGAGGAAATCGCATGGGTCATACTCATAACTGATTGCCAAAGGCACAATGTGCAACTGACGCAGACGATCTACAATGCTTCCTTCTCCTCCCATCACCATCATTTTAAGAATGGCTTCCTGGGTGCGGTCGTTGCTGTCTTTGGCACGACCTTCACGCTGCGCTATCCAGATATTATCTTTCTTCTCTTCAATCACGAAATGCATATATGCCGACAAGCGTTTGCTTGCCATCAGCATCTCACGCATGGAAAGGGCACGCTCTACGATAAACGACTTGTTGACACGCACCAAATCCTTCACCCATGGCAGTTTCAGCAGGTTATCGCCAATAGCTATCTCGCAGGTTGTATCAAACCCGGAGTCGATGAGCAACACATCGAGCAAGGCCGAATCGAGCACGATGTCGCGATGGTTACTCACGAAAGTATAATTCCTGCGGTTGTCAACCTGTGTGATATCAATATCGCAGCCCTTGCTCTGCTTCTGGAGCAACTGCTTGAGGAATCCGTAACAGAAAGTTTTCTGAAACTCCAGATTGGTGCTGCACGCTTTCATTTTCTGGGCAATGGCCTCCATAGGCACACCCGGATACAAGTAGGCTACCACCTGTTGAAACTGTGTGTTGGCCAACAGTCGGTCGAACACTTGCGGCAATTCATGAGGCTCAAAGGGCCTGATAGGGTCAAATTGTGAAGGGATGTTCATAAGGGCTTATTTAAACTGGTTTTCGACGATGTCAGTAAGAACGTCTGTGATATTCAATCCTGCTGCGCGCACTTGCTGCGGAATGAAGCTGGTAACGGTCATGCCAGGTGTGGTATTCACCTCAAGCATGTTTATCTTGTCGTTGCCCTCTTCATCCTTTGTGATGATATAATCGATGCGGATAATACCATTGCAATGCAGGATATCATAAATGCGACTTGTTTCTTCGGCTACACGCTTTGCCGTTTCAGGGGCAATACGTGCGGGCGTAATCTCCTGCACCTGTCCGTTGTATTTGGCATCGTAATCGAAGAACTCGTTTTTCGTTACCACCTCGGTAGCCGGGAGCACAACCGCCTTGTCGCGTGTCTTGTATACGCCAATTGAGATTTCCGTTCCCTGCATATATTGTTCCACCATAACCTCATTGCTTTCCATAAAGGCAACCCTGAGAGCAGGTGCCAACTGGTCGGCATTTTTCACTTTCGAAACGCCAAAGCTGGAACCGTCGGCAGCAGGTTTTACGAAGCAAGGCATACCGATTCTTGCCTCTATGGCTTCCTCATCTACCTCATCATCGCGACGCAGCAATATGCTGTCGGCCACATTGACACCAAATCCACGAAGATAGTTGTTGAGCACATATTTGTCGAATGTCATGGCTTCCACCAACACCCCACTGGTAGAATAAGGCACATGCAGCAAATCAAAATAACCCTGCATAATACCGTTCTCACCCGGTGTTCCGTGAATGGTGATATATGCGTAGTCGAAAACCACAGCCTTTCCATTGAGCATGAACGAGAAGTCGTTCTTATCTATCCTTACCCTTTCATTGTTGTCAAGATTCACATACCAGTCTTGGTCACGCACGTCCACAAGATAGACATTATAACGCACCTTGTCGAAAAAAGAGTACAACCCCTGTGCCGAGCGCAGAGAAACATCGTGCTCTGATGAATCGCCACCGCAGACGATGGCAATATTCCTCTTCAATTCCTTCATTGTTTGACTATGTATTAATATTAATTATCTTCAAAAGTATCTATTGTTGTTCCATTGATGAACACACGCCACTTGGCTATCAACGCAGCTAAATCGTCGGGGAGTGGTGATGTGAAGTCCATTTGTTTGCCTGTTATAGGATGTACGAATCCTAAGGTCTTTGCATGGAGAGCCTGCCGCGAACAGAGTTTGAAACAGTTTTGGATAAAAGCCTTATAGGTAGCACTTCGGTTGCCCCGCAAAATCTCCATACCGCCATAACGTTCGTCAGCGAAAAGCGGATGCCCGATATGGCGCATGTGGGCACGTATCTGGTGCGTACGTCCTGTCTCCAACACACATTCCACCAAGGTTACATATCCAAACCTTTCCAGCACTCTATAGTGTGTGACGGCCGGCTTGCCGATATCCGAATCAGGGTCAAACACACACATCCGCAACCTGTCCTTAGGGTCTCTTCCGATATTTCCCTCTATACGCCCCTCTTCTTCCACAATGTTTCCCCACACCAAGGCACAATAGGAACGGTGTGTCGTCTTATTGAAGAACTGCAGTCCGAGGTGGGTTTTGGCATCCGGTGTCTTGGCCACCACCAAGAGGCCGCTGGTATCTTTATCTATGCGATGCACCAATCCCACCTCTGGGTCGTTGGGATCAAAACCTTTCACATCTCTCAGATGCCATGCGATGGCATTGACCATGGTGCCGTGGAAGTTGCCTACTCCTGGATGAACAACCAGTCCAGCAGGTTTGTCGACAACCATCAAGGCCTCATCTTCATACACCACAGGGAGGGGGATATCTTCGGCTACGATGGTAGTGTCATGACGAGGGCGGTCAAGCATGAGGGTAACGATATCTCCCGGTCGCACCTTATAGTTGCTCTTTACAGGTCGGTCGTTGACATGCACAAATCCTGCATCGGCAGCCTTTTGTATACGGTTGCGACTGGAATGCTGCATCTTCTCGCACATGAATTTATCAACGCGTAGAGGTTCCTGTCCCGCGTCTGCCACAAACCGGAAATGTTCGTAGAGTTCCTGCTCTTCCTCAGCCAATTCCTGTACTTCCAACTCGTCTTCTTCTCTCATCTTATCCTTCTTGCTTTGTAACATCTGTTCGTTGCGCTACACCATGCACCTTAACTGTACGCATCCATGGTTAGCTGCGCCTCTCTCTATATATAATATATTAAGGTGTAACGGGCGGTTGTCCCGTGGCAGGCTCCGTTGCCGGAGGCACGCTGACTTCTTCAAACTCATCAACCTCTCCCATTTCCTCTTCCTCAAAAAGGTCGATAACACTAATATCATCCGTTTCATCACGCATGCCATCGCCAACTTGAATCACCAGACGTGCATCGATGGGAATCTTATCGCCAGCCACAACATTGCGACCATTCACCGTAATGCCATACACCCAGTCTTTCTCACCGTTTACACGTTGCGGCTGTGCCAATCGAAATCCCATGGCCGACAGCTTGGCCATAGCCTCTCGCAAAGAGCTATTATCAATAAGGTCTGGCAAAGTGATGGTAGGCGTGTGCGGAGAGTTGATGGTTATATATACCACCCTTCCGGCCTTGACACGTTCTCCCGACTCTGGCGAGATGCTCAACACACAATCCGGAGGAAGCGTCTTGACATACCCCGTATCGTTGACCACCGCCCTCAGTTTAGCGTCTGCCAAGATACGTTCAGCATCGGCAAAGAGTTTGTTGCGCACATCCGGCACCACAATTGCTTCTCCATGATGCGTATACACATCCAAGCAGTATTTCACAGCTATGCAGAGCAGTACACCCACCACGGCCATAGCTGCCAAATTGCCCCAAAGGTAACGGCTTTTGAACTTATTTACAAATTCTGACGGCTTCATCCTATGATTTTTGCCACAAATGTACACAAAAACATTGAGATTACGGAGTTGCTTAGAGGAAAATATTAAACCGTTCAGAAAAAAAAGCGCCCATCCCATAAGGACAGCGCTTTTCTAAAAACAAAAGAAGCAAGGCTCCCACCCCACTTCTCTGTCATTCATTCTTGTCAGACAAGATTTACTTGCCGTGGTTCTCATCAGATACAGTGAGCTTCTTGCGGCCATGAGCACGACGAGAAGCCAGTACGCGACGACCATTCTTGGTTGCCATTCTCTGACGGAAACCATGCTTGTTCACACGACGACGGTTGTGTGGCTGAAATGTTCTCTTCATTATGCTAAAATTTTATTTGTTATTATTCAGAACCATTCGTAAAAGTGGCCATGTACACCCTTTTCTCGTCTCCTTTCTGATGGTCAAGGATTACAGTACCCATCTTTTCGGGTTGCAAAAGTACGCATTATTTTCGAAATAACAAAGAATAATGCTATTTTTCAGCCTCTTTTCTATGATTTTTTATAAAAATGTAGTAACTTTGCACCGTAATTTACGAACATTATCGAATAACATAAGGACAATGATCAACTCACAGGAAATCAAAATTGGAACTTGCATCCGTATGGACGGCAAGATTTGGACATGTATCGACTTCCAGCACAGGAAGCCAGGAAAAGGCAACACAGTGATGATAACAAAACTGAAGAACGTTGCAGACGGCCGCGTATTGGAGCGTACTTTCCAGATTGGATTTAAACTTGAGGATGTACGTGTAGAGCGTCGCCCTTACCAGTATCTTTATGAGGATGCCACAGGCCGTATCTTCATGAATCAGGAAACATTCGAACAGATTCCTATCCCCACACACCAGATTACGGGTGCTGAATACATGAAGGAGGGAGATGTTGTAGAAGTTGTAACCGATACTTCCGATGGCACAATACTTTTGGCAGAAATGCCGGTTAAGACCGCTTTGAAGATTGTGCACAGCGAGCCCGGTATCAAAGGCAACACCGCAACAAATGCCACCAAGCCTGCCACCCTCGAGTCGGGTGCTACCGTAAGAGTTCCCCTCTTCATCAACGAAGGTGAGACCATCTTGGTTGACACTCGTGACGGCAGCTACATCAGCCGCGTCAACGACTAATCGTCAGTATGACGAAACATATAGCAGACCTATATCACACGCTGTCATCAGCAGGCTGAGATATAGGTCTGTTTTGTAAATTTATCCCGCCCCCAACATGAAATACAGTATCATCGTTCCCGTTTTCAATCGTCCCGACGAGGTGGATGAGCTCTTGGACAGCCTTACACAACAAACTTTCCACGATTTTGAGGTTATCATCGTGGAAGACGGTTCTACCGTTCCCTGCAAAGAGGTATGTGAGAAGTATGCACAGCAACTATCCCTCTCTTACCATGCCAAAGCCAATTCCGGTCCGGGGCAAAGCCGTAACTATGGAGCAGAACGTGCCCACGGCACTTACCTCATCGTGCTTGACTCAGACGTGGTGCTCCCCACAGGCTATCTGCAGGCCGTAGAGGATGAACTGCAACGCCAAGATGCCGATGCCTTTGGAGGTCCCGACTGTGCACACGATTCCTTTACCAACGTTCAAAAGGCCATTTCCTACTCCATGACCAGTTTTTTTACTACCGGAGGCATACGAGGAGGCAAAAAGAAGCTCGACAAGTTTTATCCGCGTTCCTTCAACATGGGCATACGCAAGGAGGTATACGAACAGTTAGGTGGCTTTTCCAAGATGCGGTTTGGGGAGGATATCGACTTCTCCATCCGCATATTCAAGGCAGGTTGCGCCTGCCGTCTGTTCCCAGAGGCATGGGTATGGCACAAGCGGCGTACTGACTTCAGGAAGTTCTGGCGACAAGTATTCAATAGTGGCATCGCCCGCATCAACCTCTATAAGAAATACCCTGAGAGTTTGAAACTCGTACATCTCCTCCCCATGGTGTTCACGGTGGGCACAGGCATACTGCTGCTATGCATTTTGGCAGGCGTAGGCTTGCTGTTGGCAGGTGCTGACTTTTCGGCAGCAGGCACGCTGCTGCTTGGCATAGGTTCCTTGCCCTTGCTTTTCTACGCCCTGCTGCTGGCCGTCGACTCTGCCCTTCAGTCTCACAACTGGCAGGTAGGCTGGCTCAGCGTTCCGGCAGCCTTCATACAGCTCACCGGCTATGGCTGCGGCTTCCTGCAGGCATGGTGGCGCCGTTGCGTGTGTGGCAAGAGCGAGTTTGCCGCCTACGAGAAAACATTCTATAAATAAGCAAGATAACATTTTTCTATCAGCATCGCGAAAAATGCCGGCTGCACGCAGCCGGCTTTTTCCTAAACCTTAAAGATAAAAACATGACCGACAAATTAGCTATCCACCAATGGGCAGAAGAAGACCGCCCCAGAGAAAAACTGATGCGTATAGGTGCAGAAAACCTTTCCAACGCTGAATTGCTTGCCATACTCATTGGCTCCGGCTCCACCACGCAGAGTGCCGTTGACCTTATGAAAGACATTTTGAACGATTGCCACAACAATCTGAACACGTTAGGAAAGAAAACCATCAACGAACTCACCACCTACAAAGGCATGGGGCCTGCCAAGGCGATTACCATCCTCGCTGCATGCGAATTGGGCAAACGTCGTCAGGCCACGCTTCCTGAAGACAAACCCATTCTCAATAGTGCCGAAGCCATTTACCAGCTCATGCACCCCAAGATGCAGGATTTAGACGTAGAAGAAGCCTGGGGCATTTATATGAACCAGCGTTGCCAACTTATCAAGCTGGTACGATTAAGTCATGGCGGTATCAGCGAGACGGCTGTCGACATTCGTCTGTTTGTGAAAGAAGCGCTGCTATGCAACGCTACCGTCGTGGCATTTAGCCACAACCATCCCAGCAACAACCTGAGGGCAAGTCGCGATGACGACCGTCTGACTGAAAAGCTGAAACAAGCTTGTTCCACCATGCGCCTGCATTTTCTCGACCATGTCATCGTTACCGATGGTGCCTATCTGAGCTATATGGAAGAAGGGAAATTATAAAGAAATATTACTACTACTGCTTTAAACACAACGTGTAATCGTTATAAAGGAAATGGTATCATATAGAAGAAATGTTACAAACAGATTGCAAAAATACAAAATACTTACTTCGTTTTGTTTGATAATTTCGATATCATAACGGGCATTTATCTATCCCATCTCATTTACTTTGTTCATAGAAATGAAATATATTTCTTATTTATTTTCAGCACTTTAAATAATTTAGCCACTATAAAGAGTCTACATTATAGCTACATATTCACTACTTAATTTTGGAACGAAGAAGTTAATTTAATAATTTTGCAACAGGAGAAAAAAAGCCTCACACATTTGATGCAACAACTACTACACTTAAAAAGAGAACTAGCGAGTTTTTAGAGGTTAATGATGTTCTCAAAAAAAGTAAACCTATTACACTAAACGAAAGGTAATGCACTACAGCGAATCCCACCATAGAGAGTGGTATTAGTGTAACAGCCGCGGGATGGCAGTCAGATGCTATACCCGCGGTTATTTTTTTCTATACGCAACACACTTATTGGGCGTCCTATCCCCTGATACAAGCGCACATCATAACACGTTTCGCCAGTAGGACGGAAGCCACACTTTTCCATAACACGACCCGATGCGGGATTGTCGACAAAATGACCGCTGATAAGAGAAGTTATCGTTGTATGCTGCCAAATATGTGCCAGTAGAGCCTGTAAGGCTTCTGTGCAATACCCCTTGTTCCAATATGCCTTGCCAAGCCAATACCCAACTGTGGGTTCATCGTTTTTTGCAGGAAGATTGCAATCGCACGATGGGCCGTACCCTATGGCACCTATCACTTCGTTCGATGCGCGCGATACAATGGCCCATGTAGTAGGATTGTTAAACACTGTACTGATAATCTGTCTGCTTTCTTCTTCAGAGCTATGGGGTGGCCACCCCGCATTGGTTCCCACCTCAGCATCTGAAGCCAGCTTATACAAAACAGTGGCATCTGAAACCCTCCAGGGACGTAGCAACAATCTTTCTGTTTCTAATTGAATTTTGTTATCCTTCATATCACAATCTCTTTATTATTCATTACAAATATACAAAAAATCGGGCATATTAGAAAGCCTTTCCCTATAATTTTATATTTCCCATAGGATATAGAGTATACGAATAGCATTTTACATACTTTTCACACCGATAAAATAGCATATTTTCGAATCTATCTGTAAAATTATGCCTGCAAACTATATTATTGCCGCAAAGGTAGCTATTAGCGTATTCCGCAGGACAGATAGCAACATGCTATGAAACATACGCCCCGTTTTACCGAAACAAGTGGGCTGTTTTTGAAAAACAGCTACTGTGTTTGGACAAAACGCACAACCCGATATAAAGAAAAGCCCCTATGGAGTTTGAATGAAACACCATAGGGACTACACAACGCGCACAATTAGGTAATGACTATTTCTTGGCTTTCACCACCTCTTCAACATATTTCTTTGCGTCCTCACGACTCTTGCCAAAGATGGCACGCAGGCGAGCAGCATCAAACTTTGGCTGACGAGTATAGGTATAGATACCGTTCTTTTCCTGCTCCACATCCGTCAACTGTGTATAGCAATAACCAATCATGTGGTCGAGACTCAAGAGCACACTGGTCAGACCATCCAAACGGGTGTACAATTCCTCGATGGTCTTAGGACCCTTACCATAGCCCCATGCTGCCTCCTTGTCATTCTTGCTAAACCAACCGATTCCACCGTATTCATCGATGATATAAGCCTGTCCTTCACGACAAGGAACACTAAACTTCGGATAGTGCACATAATAAGAGCCATCCTTCTTCGGCGTTTGCTGACGGAGGAACTTCAGCGGATCTTGTTCGTAAGAATGTTCCGCATAGATATCGGTGAATCCTTCATGATGGCCACCACTTGTAGAAACAACAGGACGAGTGCGGTCCATACGCTTGGTAGCAAAATAAAGGTCATTGGTTAGACGTGCCCGCTGCTCGTCAACATCTGCTTTCCATGTTTCATTCAGCGGTGACCAAGCAACGATGCTCGGTGCATTGTAATCGCGCTCAATACACTCCTCCCATTCAGTAATCAAGTTACGTCCGGCCACCTGACTGGTCCAATCCATACCCCAGCTGGCAGATTCGCCCCAGGTGAGATAGCCCAAGCGGTCAGCCCAATAGAGATAACGCTGCTCGAAAACTTTCTGATGCAGACGCGCACCGTTGAAACCAACTTCCTTACCCAACTCAATGTCATGCTTCAACGCTTCATCAGAAGGTGCCGTCCAGATGCCATCGGGATAATAACCCTGGTCGAGCACTAAGCGCATGAAATACGGCTCATTGTTCAAATAGAAAATGCCATTGCGCAACTCAACCTTTCTCATTCCAGCATAAGAAGCCACTCTGTCGAGTTCCTTTCCTTGTGCGTCTTTTACCACAAACTCCACATCGTAGAGGAAAGGAGATTCGGGCGACCACAGGCGCGGTTTCTTGATAGGCACTACAATACTGCTATTATTAGACGCTTTCACCGTACGGCTTCCAACGAGTTTTCCTTCCGCCTTCACGTTCACAATAAAGGAAGCAGCCTCATGCGCCTCGAAGAAATCGGGCTCAAAGAGCAACTGTGCATTGTCTACATCGGGTGTGATACGCACCTGTTTCAAGCCTCCGCGCGCCACAGGTTCCATCCATACCGTCTGCCATATACCCGTAACACGTGTATAAGAACAGGAATACGAGTTATACTTAAACGACTGTTTGCCAGAGGGCTGCACGTCGGAGCGCAAGTCATCGCGCACATAAACCACCAAATCGTTCTCCTGTCCAAACTTCACATACGGAGCAATATCAATAGCGAAGGAAGACGAGCCACCGAAGTGCTCCTTTACGCTCTTGCCATTGATGTAAATACATGAACGGAAGTCTACACCTCCAAAGCGTAACATAACGTGCATTCCCTTCCATTCCATCGGTACATTCAGCTTACGATGATACCACATGGCATTGATGAAATCCGTATGTCCTATGCCCGAGAGTTTACTCTCAGGACAGAAAGGCACCGTGATGGCACCTTCAAAACCTTTTGACTTGGCAAAACCTCTTTCCACTCCTGATAAGCCAAAATCAAAACAATAGCTCCACGTGCCATTCAGATTCACCCATGAAGAGCGTTCAAACTGCGGTCGCGGATATTCCTTTCGTGGTAACGAATCTGCCCATACAGCAGTGGCGGCCAGCAGAAGAAGGCCACAGATAGTCTTTTTCATTGTTTGGTATTTACACATATTATTCATTAGTTAGTGATTTCATGTGAGTGTTTGGTGCAAATATAGCAATAATATTACGAACCACCAAGAAATCTTTCATTTTTTTCACACAAAGGTCGTTTACAAACACTTCACATACAGACAGAAACGGGAAGTATAAAAAATGTGAGAATCTATGCGCAATCAGATTTTTTATACTAACTTTGCATGCAGAACCAATAACGGAGAATATAAGATGGAATATACAATTAATATCCGCGGACAACTCCTTGACCTTTCGCACCCCCAAGTGATGGGCATCCTGAACGTCACACCCGACAGCTTCTATGCCGGCAGCAGGAAACAGACTGAACGGGAGATTGCGGAAAGAGCCGTGGAGATTGTGTCGCAAGGCGGCAGCATGATTGACATTGGAGCCTTTTCCACCCGTCCCGGTGCACAGGAGGTGGATGAGGAAGAAGAGGGGAAACGCCTGCAATGGGCTCTGTCGATTGTAAGACGGGAAGTTCCAGATGCCATCATCTCTGTCGATACCTACCGCCCTTCATTGGCACGCCGTTGCATCAACGATTGGGGGGCAGACATCATCAACGATGTGAGCGAGGGTGGCCTCACCGGTATCGTGGGCGTTGCCATTCATGAGAAAGAGCGCATGTTTGATGTGATAGGCGAACTGAAATGCCCCTATATCCTCATGTCCGTCAAACCCTCCCTACCCGATATGATGCTTGCTTTTGCCGATGAGATCCAACAACTGCGTGACCGTGGTTGCAAAGACATCATCCTCGACCCGGGTTTTGGCTTTGGAAAGACTTTGGAGCAGAACTACGCTATCCTGGCAGACATCGACAAGCTTCAGGTACTAGAACTTCCCATATTGGTAGGCATCTCCCGCAAATCAATGATTTACAAATGGACAGGCGGCACTCCCGACACCGCTCTTGCCGGCACTACAGCCTTGCACGCTGCAGCCATCATGAAAGGGGCTTCCATTCTTCGTGTTCACGATGTGAAGGCAGCCTCCGACACCATTGCCGTCACCCAGAAAATGCTCTCTTACCTCAAATCCTAAGTCACCATGTTTTTTGATTTCGGTATCAAGGATGTCATCGACATCTTCCTCGTTGCTACATTATTATATTATACCTACCGCCTGATGAAAGAGAGCCGCTCGCTCAATGTGTTCATCGGCATCATGGTGTTTGTCATTCTCTGGCTCTTCGTGAGCCAGGTGCTTGAAATGCGCCTGTTAGGCTCCATCATGGACAAGTTGGTAAGTGTGGGTGTATTGGCCCTACTCATCCTGTTCCAGGAAGAAATCCGCAAGTTTCTTTATACATTGGGCGCACACCAACGTTTCCGCAACTTCATCAAGATGTTTTCCGGTGGCAAGAAACACGACCAGGTGGACCGCGAAACCATCATGCCCATTGTCATGGCCTGCATGAGCATGGCTAAAGGAAAGGTGGGCGCCTTGATCGTCATAGAACGGGCCACGCCTCTTGACAACATAGTGGAAACAGGCGATGTGATAGACGCAAACATCAACCAACGCCTCATCGAGAACATCTTTTTCAAAAACTCACCCCTTCACGATGGTGCTATGGTCATCTCCAAGAAACGCATCAAGGCCGCCGGTTGCATTCTGCCCGTATCGCACGACATGGATATTCCCAAGGAATTAGGTCTACGCCACCGTGCAGCCATGGGCATCTCCCAATCATCAGATGCCATTGCTGTTGTCGTGTCAGAGGAAACAGGACGCATCAGTATGGCAGTCAACGGTTCTTTCCGCCTGCGCCTCTCGGCAGAGGAATTGGAGGGATTGCTTGCCAATATGATGTGAGGCATAAAAAATCTACATTTTTTACGAAGATAAAGGGTGTTTTACGATTTAAATTACTAATTTTGCAATATGGAGTGAACAAATTGCCATCCATCATGAAGAGAACAATCTAATCATATATCATAACTATGGATTTATTACAACAAATTGTAGCGCGCGCTAAAGCTGACAAGCAGCGCATCGTGCTCCCTGAGGCAGAAGAGGAGCGCACTCTGAAAGCAGCCGAAAAGGTATTGGCTGACGACATAGCAGACCTTATCCTCATCGGTAACCCTGCCCATATCAAGGAATTGGCCTCTGAATGGGGGCTGACCCATATTGACAAGGCTACGATCGTGGATCCATTAAACAACCCCAAGTCGGAGGAGTATGCCGCCCTTCTTGCTGAGATGCGCAAGAACAAAGGCATGACAATAGAAAAGGCCCGCGAGTTGGTGAAAGACAATCTCTACCTGGGATGTATGATTATCAAAACCGAAGGTGCTGACGGACAGATTTCCGGTGCCCTGAGTACTACAGGCGAAACCTTGCGTCCGGCACTTCAAATCATCAAATGCGCTCCCGGCATCACCTGCGTGAGCGGTGCCATGCTCTTGATTACCGAACAAACCCAATTTGGCAAGGATGGTGTGGTTGTGATGGGTGACGTTGCCGTAACGCCCAATCCTACAGCCGACCAGTTGGCACAGATAGCCTTCACCACCTCGCAAACAGCCAAGAGTGTAGCAGGCATTGAAGACCCGCATGTTGCCATGCTGAGTTTCTCTACCAAAGGTAGTGCCAAAGATGCCATCGACAAGGCAACCGGCAAGAGTGTGTATATTATAGATAAGGTGATAGAGGCCACCAAACTGGCACAGGAAAGATACCCTGACCTGAAGGTTGACGGAGAGATGCAGGCCGACGCTGCCCTCGTGCCCAGCGTGGCTGCCAAGAAGGCCAAAGGCTCAGAAGTGGCTGGCAAGGCTACTGTGCTGATTGCTCCCAACCTCGAAGTGGGCAACATTGGCTACAAGTTGGTACAGCGTCTTGGAGGCGCCATCGCCATCGGTCCTATCCTGCAAGGCATCGCCCGTCCGGTCAATGACCTGAGTCGCGGCTGCTCAATCGACGACATCTACTACATGGTAGCCATCACAGCCTGCCAGGCACAGGATGCCAAAAAGGCTTAACAACAATATTCTTACCCATCAAGATAAAAACAAAAAAAAATGATAGTATTGGTATTGAACTGCGGAAGCAGTTCCATCAAGTACAAGCTCTATGACATGAGCAACGAGAGCGTGCTCGCCCAAGGTGGTGCCGAGCGTATTGGTCTCGATGAAGCCTTTGTGAAGGTTACATTGAAAGACGGTAGCAAAGAAAAGATTATGCACGACATGCCCGACCACAAGGAGGGTGTGAAATTCGTGTTCCAACTGTTGCTCGACGAGAAGTATGGTGCTTTGAAGAGTCTCGACCAGATTGATGCCGTAGGCCATCGTATTGTGCAGGGTGGCGACCTCTTTGAGAAGAGCTGCATCGTGACGAAAGAGGTTGAGGAGGGTATTGAAAGTCTGTGCGATTTGGCACCTGTACACAATGCCGGTCATTTGCGTGGCATACGTGCCGTTGATGCCTTGATGCCCACCACACCGCAGGTATGCGTCTTCGATAATGCGTTCCATTCCACCATGCCGGCACACGCTTATCTCTATGCTGTTCCTTATGAGCTGTACGAGAAATACCATGTGCGTCGCTACGGTTTCCACGGCACAAGTCACCGTTATGTATCACAGCGTGTGTGCGATTTCTTGGGTGTAGACATCAAGACCCAGAAAATCATCACCTGTCATATTGGCAACGGTGCTTCCATAGCAGCTGTTCAATATGGTAAGGTTATCGATACCTCCATGGGCTTGACACCGTTGGCTGGTGTGATGATGGGTTCTCGCTGTGGCGACATCGACCCCTCTGCCGTTACCTACCTGATGGAGAAACTGGGCAAGACACCGCAGGAGATGTCGGAGTTCCTTAACAAACAGAGTGGTGTATTGGGCATCTCTGGTTTGAGTTCCGACATGCGTGAGGTGGAAAGTGCTGACAAGGCCGGTAACGAACGTGCCAAACTGGCTTTGGACATGTACAGCTACCGCATCAAGAAGTATATAGGTGCATACGCTGCTGCCATGAATGGTGTAGACATCATTGTATGGACAGCCGGTGTGGGTGAAAACCAAGAGGGTGTGCGCTGGGATTCCTGCTCCGGTCTGGAATACCTTGGTGTGAAGATGGACAAGGAGCACAACCATTGTCGTGGCGTGGAGCAGGTGCTCTCTGCCGACGACTCTAAGGTGAAGGTGGTGATGATTCCTACTGATGAGGAGATTGTCATTGCCCGCGACACCGTAGACCTTGTATCACAGAACAAATAAATCGAGCCGAAGGAAATTGGTTTCTTTCCTGCTCTATTGATTTACAGATTGCAAGAGGGGGAGTATCCGAATTTTGATACTCCCCCTCTTCTTTATCCTATCCTCAACAGACTTACTCTGCCATCAATCGAATGGTTTTGTCTATCAATTGGGTGTGCACATTCCCCATGGCGTCTTCCACCTTCAACAGGCCACTTACTTCATACACCTTCGACCGACCCTTGTCGTCGAAACCAATTTGTTGGGCACTCTCTGCCGACTTGCTTCCTGCCTCATGAATAAGCATATTGCTCAACTCAACCTTCAAGCCCGACAGGCTGTAAGGAACAACATTGAGGTTGCTCAAACTTGTCGACCCATCTGCCGATGCTTTAGCCGTAAGCATGGCATGCGCATCGTAGCCGTCAATCTCAGAATAGATGATGTACTTGCGACCCGCACCATCCTTATCTGCGCTTACGGCAAACGGATGGAGGGTTTCAGGGCGTAAATCCATGCTGTATTTGCAGGCCTCTCCTCCTTTTTGACGAATTTGTTGCAGTAATTCCTTGTCCTTGAGCAACTGCCCCGTACGATTCACAAAGACTTGAATGTCCTTTTGTGTAAGATTCCGTTGTTTGAAATAATTATAGTTCACTGCGAAAAACTTAGAGAAAGCTACCAACGAATCATATTGCACTGGGGTCACCTTGTTTTTTAACCACAAAGGAGGTTCCTGCCCCACTTTCGTATGTGGTGCATAATCAGTAATCAGATTCTGCCCATGAATGGCATTCACCATCACGAACAGGAATGTCATAAGAACACTCCATAGCAAACACTTACTCTTTCTCATGATAATTAATGTGTTTAAATTATTACTCTATTAACGCCTCAAAGATACAAAAAAATAACATAGCAAAAAACTATGTTTAAAATAATAGTTTTTATTGCACTTTCTTGCACAACAGTTGCGCTTGTACTTATCTTATAGCAATTATGACGGATATCACGATAAAAGTCCAGATAAAACTATCATGGTAAACGCCATAGGCGGAAATGCTAAAGGGATGTGAATGCATAAAGCAATCCACATCCCCTTATATAATAATTAGGTGTATCCCTATCACAGGCTACAGACCCTATTGGGGCAACAACCCTTAGCGTTGCATCGAACGGTAGCGACGAACACCGTAGATGAAAATTACTACAAAGCAGATGAAGGGCAGGAGGAATGACACATTAACAGCCGGATGCCCCCATATCACACCCTTGTCGATAATGGTTCCCTGCAACGGTGGCATGATGGCGCCACCTACAATGGCCATTACAAGGAATGCGGCACCCAGACTGGCATCCTCGGCACGCACATTCTCCAGTGCAATACCATAGATGGTGGGGAACATCAGCGACATGAAGATACTGACACCTACCAGACTGTACAAGCCCGGCATGCCCACTATCAGTATGGCTCCCAAGGCACAAATGGCAGCTCCCGTAGCAAAGATGGCAAGGAGGAGACGCGTGTTGACATACTTCATCAGGAAGGTACTGATAAAACGTCCTGTGAGGAAGAGCACCATCGCCACAATATTATACATCTGTGCGGTAGCCTTGTTAATACCTAAGTTGTCGGCATATTGGATAATGAAGGTCCAGGTCATGATTTGTGCTGCCACATAGAACATCTGTGTCACCACACCCTCTTTATAAGCGGTGTTGTGCCAAAGGTTACGCAGCGTGTCCTTCACCTTACCCTGACTGTCGTGACTCTCCGTGCTGGGCATCTTGGTCAGTCCTATCACCACCAACATCACCAATACAATCAATCCTATCACCACATACGGGTCTCTAATCACAGCAAGGTCGTGCAAACGGATATCAGCCTTTTCCGCCTCCGACAAGGTAGCGAAAATCATATTGCCGGCCGCATCGCGCTTGTCAGACAGCAACTGGGGCAATACGATGAGTGAGGCTACTGCCATGCCACTGAGCGAGCCCATGGGATTGAAAGCCTGCGACAGGTTCAGTCTTCTCGTAGAAGTCTCCTTGCTTCCCAACGACAGGATGAAAGGATTGGCTGTTGTCTCCAAAAAAGCCAAGCCAAAGGTCAAGATATACAACGAGATACAGAAATAGGCAAACTCCTGGTTGGCAGCGGCGGGTATGAAAAGGAAAGCTCCCAAGGCATACAGCGCCAATCCCAACAGGATACCTTTCTTATAACTGTATTTGCGAATAAAGAGTGCAGCGGGAATAGCCATTGTGGCATAGCCGCCATAGAAAGCGAACTGCACCAACGATGCTTTGGCAGCAGAAATCTCCATCACCGTCTGGAAGGCCGCCACCATCGGGTTGGTGATATCATTGGCAAAACCCCACAAGGCAAAGAGACTGGTGATGAGGATAAAGGTTATTAGGTATTTTTTCTCAACGAGTTTGGTTTTTTCCATAAGGTATCTTGAATTGTACCGTTGTCCGCCACTTATCTCTCATCCATAAGCGGCGGACACGGATAGTAAGTATAAAGCGTTATGCGCTTTTATTTGTACATCGGACCGAAGTTCTGACAAGCCCTGTAGTCAGCACCCTCTTTGTCCATACCAAAGGCATTCCATGCTGCCGGACGGAACACATCCTTATCGGCAATGTTGTGCATACAAACAGGAATGCGGAGGATAGAAGCCAGCGTTATCACATCGGCACCGATATGACCGTAGGCAATGGCACCGTGGTTAGCGCCCCAGTTGTTCATCACAGAGTATACATCCTTGAAGGCATCGCGTGTAGGATCCAGGCGTGGCACGAACCATGTGGTAGGCCATGTCTTGTCGGTACGCTTGTTAAGCACATCATGAATTTCCGGATCAAGATCTATCGACCAGCCTTCCGCAATCTGGAGCACCGGTCCAAGTCCCTTCACGAGGTTCACACGCATCATGGTCATCGGCATGCCACCCTTTGTGAGGAAGTTGGAAGAATAGCCACCTCCACGGAAATAGTCTCTGTCGGCAGGATACCAGGTAGTAGCTTTCAGACAAGCCTCAACATCAGCCTCTGTCATCTCCCAGTGGCACTTGAAGGTGGGGTTGCCCTCAGCATCGGTCATGGCACCTGTAGCATCGAGTGTTGTAGCACCGGAGTTGATGAGGTGTATGAATCCTCCTGCAGCCAGTCCGGTAGCCTCTTTGCCAGCCACACGCTTCACAGCTTCAGGACTCCAGTAGGTACGAATATCAGAGAACATAACACCCTTATTGGTGAGCAGGTGTCCGAACAGCATTGCCACACCATTCAAGGCATCGTTCTCCGTGGCAAGCACCTTAGCCTCGCGAATACCATTCCAGTCGAAAGAAGTACACATCAAAGACTCAGGGAAGTCGAAGTTGGGCTTATAGTCCGTCCACTGACGCTGACCCTGCACACCGCCCAAGATGGCATTGTGTCCCAACGCCTCTTCCTTGAATCCCAGTTCGAGCAGACGCGGATTGCCTTGCATGAGGTCGTTGATGATGAGCATGTTCTTAACGGTAAACTCCCAGTCAGCGTCTTTCTCTTCACGTGTCTTGGCCTTACCCTTCTCCTCATTATAGTCATGTCCTTCATTGCACTTGCAATATTTCTCGGTCCATGCCATTGCCTTCTTATACTCCTCGGGATCGTAGATACCCTCTTCCACACGACGGAGAATCTCAACGAGGTCTACATATTCCGTGCGCATGCCCAGATAATCCTGGAAGAAGTCAGCATCGACGATACTTCCTGCAATACCCATACAGGTGTTACCCATGCTCAGATAGCTCTTGCCACGCATGGTAGCCACAGCCTGAGCAGCACGGGCAAAGCGCAGAATCTTCTCAGCCACGTCAGCAGGAATCGTATTGTCTTGCAAATCCTGCACATCATGCCCATAGATACCGAAAGCAGGCAATCCCTTCTGGGCATGTGCTGCCAACACAGCTGCCAGATAAACAGCGCCCGGACGTTCTGTTCCATTAAATCCCCATACAGCCTTAGGATAGTGGGGATTCATGTCCATTGTCTCTGAACCGTAACACCAGCAAGAGGTAACCGTAATGGTGCTGCCTACACCCTCACGTTCAAACTTCTCGGCACAAGCCGCACTCTCAGCTACACGGCCTATTGTGCCGTCAGCTATCACACACTCAACGGGAGAGCCATCTCCATTTCTAAGATTCGATGAAATCAAGTCGGCTACAGCATGAGCCAATGCCATTGTCTTGTCTTCCAAACTCTCACGTACGCCACCTTGACGACCATCTATCGTGGGGCGGATTCCAATTTTAGGATACTTCATGGTTTTGTTTTTAGTTATATATAATTTCGATATAAGTTATCATCAACGCAAAGCATCAAAACCTTATGCGAAGCATGGATTATGCAAAGCC
>CAMAMZ010000008.1 GCA_945837185.1 uncultured Bacteroidales bacterium
TGATGTTGTAATCCATGCGGCCCTGAAGGAAGGAGCCTTGACGGTATCTGAGGGGGAATTTATGAACTTGAACGCATGGTTTTTCCATCATAGCATCAAAAAACTTGTAAAAATCATCTGCAATACAAAATAATTCAGTAACTTTGTCTCGGTGATTATAGCGATTATTGTTTGTAATTCTTTGTATTTCAACACTATAAAGTTTTAATAATTTTCGCTAATTATCAAATTCTCAAGCACTTATATTTCGTTGAACTCACGTAATTGAAGAATGAAGATAGAACAAGCCCAACGTCAACAAGCCGGGGAGATAGCCCGACTTATTATGACAGCTATGAACGAAGAATGTTGCCAATATTTTGCAGGTCCGGCACATACGCTTGCCGACTTTGAGGCTATGATGACAACGCTCTGTGCGCGTGATGACAGTCAGTATAGCTATTTGAATACCCTTGTGGCCATTGATGAAGAGCATGGCAAGGTTGCCGGTGTGTGTGTGTCGTATGACGGTGCTTTGTTGCACACCCTGCGCAAGGCTTTTTTAGAGGAAGTATGGAACTATTGTGAAATGGACCATTCCGGTATGGATGATGAGACGCAGGCCGGTGAGTTGTATATAGACAGTTTATGCGTTGACAAGGCTTACAGAGGGCAAGGTATTGCCACCCGTTTGCTGGAGGCCACTGTTGAGAAGGCGCGCAGGATGCAGATAAAAGAAGTAGGCCTGCTCGTTGACCACGGAAATCCACAGGCAGAGAAGTTGTACCGAAGAGTAGGATTCACCTATCAGAATGATGCCGCATGGGGCGGGCATCCCATGCGGCATCTTGTGAAACATGTGTTGTAAAAGTTATATGCAGCCTTATCCTATAAAAGTACGGATAGCCCAATAAGAGCAGATGCCAGCCAGATAGCCTATGAAGGCTATCCAACTCACGTGGCGCAGATACCAACCGAAGGAAATCTTTTCAGAACCCATTACCACAACACCCGCTGCAGAGCCGATGATGAGCATTGAGCCTCCCACACCTGCGCAGTAGGCCAGCAATTGCCAGAATATGCCATCGATAGCCATGTCGCCTGTAGGTGTAACGGGATACATGCCCATACATCCGGCCACCAAAGGAACGTTGTCAACAATGCTCGACAATACACCGATGACTCCTGTCACGAGGTAGTTGTTGCCATGGAATACTTCATGCAGGCCTTCGCCTAAAGCTGTTAGAACACCTATCTGTTCCAAGCAGGCTACTGCCATGAGGATGCCGAGGAAGAAGAGAATGGTGGGCATGTCAATTCGTGAAAGCAAGTCGCCAACACGTTTGCTGGTGTCGATGCGGTCTTCTTCCTTTATCAGGTGATGGTAGAACGTTTCTGTCACTGTCCAAAGCACTCCTAAAACGAGCAAGATACCTACAAAGGGAGGAAGACCCGTTAGCGCCTTGAATATCGGCACGAAAATCAAACCGCCCACCCCTAAAAAGAAGATAGCTTTGCGCTGGTTGCGTGTGAAAGGATTGTCGTGATCGGCATTCTCTTCTTTAAACTCCTCACTCACTTCCAGTTTGCCTTTCAGACGCTGTTGCAAAATCAATGCAGGTACCATCATGGCAAGTAGGGAAGGAACAAAGATTTCACTGATTACGCCAGGAGCTGTGATGACACCCTTATTCCACAACATGATGGTCGTTACGTCGCCAATCGGTGAAAAGGCACCTCCGGCATTGGCTGCTATGATAACCATAGAGGCATAGATGAGCCGGTGCGGACGGTCGGGAATAAGTTTTCGAAGAATCATCACCATGACAATGCTCGTTGTGAGATTGTCGAGGATGGCAGAGAGGATAAATGTGATGCAGGCGATACGCCAAAGCAGTTTGCGCTTGCTTCGGGTCTTCATCACATCGCGCACCCAGTTGAAGCCTCCGTTCTGATCAACAATTTCCACAATTGTCATGGCACCCATCAGGAAGAAGAGTGTCGTGGAGGTACTGCCCAGGTGGTGTTCAATTGCAGCACTCACAGAGGCAGCTATCCCTCCGCTCCCTGCTGTGAGGTAGCTCTCCGGGTGAACCATGAAAAGCGTCCAGCACAACACAAACATGAGCAAAGCGATAGCTGCCTTGTCGATTTTTACAAAACTCTCGAGAGCTATCAGCAGATAGCCGAAAACAAATAGTGCGATAATCGCGAGGGTCAATGTACTCATCATATTTCATGAATAAAATTGTTCCTACTACAATATATGCAAAGTTACAATATTATCATGATTAACCCAAAAGAATAGGACTCTCTTTTGTGATTAGAGCGGATATTCCTCAAAAGCGTACAAAATCGTAGAGAGATAACGCTCGCCTGTATCAGGCAGCAACACCACGATTCGCTTCCCTTGGTTCTCGGGACGCTTTGCCAGCTCTTTGGCTGCAAAGAGTGCTGCACCCGATGAGATGCCTGCCAATAGGCCTTCCTCACGAGCCAGTTCGCGTCCGGTGCGAATAGCATCGTCGTTGCCAACAGGGATAATTTCGTCTACTACACTGGCATCAAAGGTTTGTGGTATAAAGCCTGCACCAATGCCTTGTATCTTGTGAGGACCGGGAAGCCCACCGCTCAGCACCGGTGAGGAGGCAGGTTCAACAGCTACAATCTTCACAGCAGGGTTATATTCCTTGAGGCGACGGCCAATGCCGGAGAGTGTTCCTCCTGTTCCTACTCCTGCCACGAAATAGTCTACCTGACCGTCTGTTTGCGTCCAGATTTCCTCACCCGTTGTCTGGTAGTGGTTAAGAGGGTTGGCCTTATTTTCGAACTGTTGCAACGTGATACTTCCAGGAATGGATTCTCTCAGTCGGTTTGCTTCACGAATAGCTCCAGGCATGCCTTCACGTCCCGATGTCAATATCACTTTCGCTCCATAAGCCTTTACAAGGTTACGACGTTCCACGCTCATGGTTTCGGGCATGGTAAGAATCAGTTTGTAGCCCTTCACCGCCGACACCAGGGCCAGGCCTACGCCTGTATTGCCGCTGGTGGGCTCAACGATTGTTGCTCCAGGTTTCAAGATACCTTTCTCCTCCGCATCTTCTATCATAGCAAGCGCTATGCGGTCTTTCACGCTTCCACCAGGGTTAAACGCCTCCAACTTGGCAACAATGGGTGTTTCCAAACCATAATGTTGAGAGTAGCTTCCCAGTTCGAGAAGCGGGGTCTGACCGATGAGATCGGTTAGCTTCTTTGCTATTTTTGTCATAAAAACCGTTCTTAACTTGTTTATTTCACATATTCAAAAGCCTCCTCGAGAGCCTCGATAAGATCATCGACATGCTCTGTACCAATACTCAGACGTATGGTGGAAGGATAGATGTGCTGCTCTTCCAGTTCTTGAGGTGAAAGCTGTGAGTGGGTTGTGGTTGCCGGATGGATGACAAGGCTCTTCACATCGGCCACGTTGGCGAGGAGTGAGAAAATGCGCAGGTGATCGATAAATGCCCATGCCTCTTCCTGACCACCTTTAATTTCGAAGGTAAAGATGCTGCCACCGCCATTGGGGAAGAGTTGTTCATACAGCGCATGGTCTGGATGGTCGGGCAAAGAAGGATGGTTCACCTTTGCTACCTTGGGATGATGGGCTAAGAAATCGACAATACGCTTTGTGTTGTAGGCATGACGCTCTACACGTAAGCTCAGAGTTTCGAGTCCTTGCAACAGAATCCACGCATTGAATGGACTGATGGTGGCTCCCGTGTCGCGCAGGATGACGGCACGAATACGTGTTACAAAGGCAGCAGCACCAGCCACGTCGGCAAAAACAGCACCATGGTAGGAAGGATCGGGTTTGGCGATAGATGGATATTTGTCGGCATTGGCTTTCCAGTCGAAACGACCTGCATCGACGATGACACCGCCCAAAGAACTTCCGTGTCCACCAATGAATTTTGTGGCAGAGTGCACAACAACATCTGCTCCATGCTCGATAGGACGGATGAGATAAGGTGTGCCGAAGGTGTTGTCGACAATCACGATTGTGTTGTGGCGGTGTGCAATTTCGCTGATACGGTCAATATCGGTGACACTGGCATTAGGATTGCCGAATGTTTCGATGATGACAGCTTTGGTATTTTCCTGAAAAGCACTTTCAACCTGTTCGAAATTAGATGGGTCGACAATCGTGGAGGTTACTCCCTGCGTGCTCAACGTGTGCTCTATAAGATTGTAGGTGCCACCATACAGGTTGTCGGCTGCTATGATGTGATCACCGTTATGGGCAATGTTTTGTAGTGCGTAGGTAATGGCGGCTGCACCTGAAGCAACAGCAAGTCCGGCTACTCCTCCTTCGAGAGCTGCCACACGGTCTTCGAACACGCCCTGTGTAGAGTTTGTCAATCTACCATAAATATTACCTGCGTCGCGCAAGCCAAAGCGGTCGGCAGCGTGCTGTGAGTTACGGAACACATAAGATGTGGTTTGGTATATAGGCACGGCGCGTGCGTCGGTTGTGGGATCTGGCTGTTCTTGTCCAACATGCAGTTGAAGCGTCTCGAAACGATACTTTTTTTCGCTCATGATAATAATCCTTTCTCTATCTTTTTGTTATACAATATCATTTACGATGGCAAAGTTACGGTTTTTCCTAAAAAGGTAAAATAGCACGATGACGTGATTTTGCCTACCACAACTATGGTAGATTGCGGAAAACAGTATGGACGAAATGAAAAAAATGGGTTTTGCGATGGTCGTTACATGGATTTTTCGTAAGTTTGCAAAGAGCGATAACTATATGATGAAAGAGCGGTTACCTATTTATATATATATAAGAATATGGTCCAGGAATATGCAGATTATATTGAACGGATAGAGATAGATTCACTCTGGAGCGGGCAGAAGCACGTGGTGTGGAATCTTGACAGGAAGGTAAATGTGCTTAGCGGCATCAATGGCGTAGGCAAAAGTACCATCTTGAACAAGGTGGTGAAAGGTCTTGCGGCAGGAGGTGTGTTTGCCGACCACATGCCAACGGGTGTGCGTCTGCAGGTCGTTCCCGCCTCTGCCAGTCGCATACGTTACGATGTTATCCGTTCCTTTGACCGTCCGCTTATCAATGGCGACATGATGGCAAAGGTCGACCTCAGTCTGGTTACAGAGTTGGATTGGCAATTGTTTCAGTTGCAGCGCAAGTATCTGGACTACCAGGTGAACATTGGCAACCGCATCATACATGCGCTGCAATCGGGACTTCCGAATGCAGCGGAAGAAGCCCAGCGCATCAGTGAGCCAAAGTGTCGTTTCCAGAATATGATAGACAAGCTTTTTGCTGAAACAGGCAAGAAGATAATTCGCTCGGAAAACGAAATCCGTTTCTCACAAATTGGCGAGGTGTTAATGCCCTATCAGTTGTCGAGTGGTGAGAAACAAATGTTGGCTATACTATTAACGGTTCTTGTGCAAGACAATGAGCCTTATGTGTTCTTTATGGATGAACCGGAGGTGAGCTTGCATGTAGACTGGCAGCAACAACTCATCGACTTGGTGTTGGAACTGAATCCCAATGTGCAGATAATTCTCACCACGCATAGTCCTGCCGTGATTATGAATGGCTGGATGGATAAGGTTACGGAAGTGACAGACATAACGTTGTGACGTATGGCCAACCGATTGCATGAAAACCTGTCGTCGCGTTATGTAGAAGCAGCCAACAAACTTAGGCCCAAAGCATCGAGGCGCAAGATTATTGCTTATGTGGAAAGCTATGACGATATTTTCTTTTGGCGCACGGTGCTCTCTAGTTTAGAGACACCCCAGGTGGCGTTTCAAGTGATGCTTCCCTCACGTTCCAAACGTTTGGAACGCGGCAAAAAGGCGGTGTTGATGAATTTGTTGGGCAATAGGGTAGGGGATGAGATGATAGCCTGTGTTGACGCTGATTATGACTACTTGATGCAAGGTGCCACGACCACCTCCTATGAGGTGTGCCATAATCCCTATATCTTCCATACCTATGCCTATGCAATTGAAAACCTGCAGTGTTTTGCTCCTGCTTTGAGAGATATATGTGTGGCTGTTACGCTCAACGACAAGGAAGTTTTTGATTTTGAAGCCTATTTGCGGCAGTACTCAGTTATTATTTTTCCACTCTTTGTGTGGAGTGTTTGGTTTTATCGTGGTTCTGATTATGGAAAGTTTTCTATAACTGATTTCCTTACTGCCATTGAAATAGGTAACTTTTCTGTTCAACGTGCAGGAGAACTCTTAGAACGGTTGCGAAAGAAAGTAGGTCGCAAGGTAGATGCTTTAAGGCACCAGTATCCCCATGCCAATGCGAGTTGGGAGAAAGTGAGGACGTCTTTGTTGCTGTTGGGGGTGACACCTGAAACCACCTATTTATATATACAGGGGCACCATTTGTTTGACAAGGTTGTTCAACCTGCCATGCATAAGGTGTGTGCCCAGTTGGTCAAGGAGCGTGAAGAGGAAATATGGCGTGAGAGTATACATGGCACGCAACGCCGTAATGAGCTCAGCTGTTATTCCCACAGCACAGCAGACATTGCCATGATGTTGCGTAAGTCGACCGGCTATCTTGCTTCAAATATTCTGGAACGCATAAGAGAGGATATTCGGAGTAGGGTAGTGCAGCCTGTGCAAGAGGTGAAAGAATCAGGGGAAGCAGTTGCCGGCAACGCTTCGGAAGAATAGAACGATAATACCTTTGTAGCATAAGAGAAGAGGCCGTGTCAGTTACTTTTGACACAGCCCCTTCTTCGATAGTACCTTTTGTTGAGGACTGTTTATACGTAAGTTTCCAAGAACTTAATAGTACCCTCCACCTTCAGTGTTTGTGTGGTGGCAGGAATGAGCATCGACTCACCTGCCTGCAGTGAAACCGTGTTGCCCTCGTTGTCGGTGATGGTACCTTCGCCTTTCATGCCAATGAGAATTACGAAGCTGTCGAGCTCACTGTAGTCGAGTGTCATCGGTTCGTCTAAGTCGTATACAGCAGTGCTGAAATAGGGGCAGTTTACCAATGCAATTCCTTGGTTCTTCAATGGAGCATATTCGGTGCGATAGTTGCTTTCAACTTGATAGTTAATACATTCGGCGGCCTCTTTGGTGTGCAACTGACGATAGTTGCCATCCTTGTCCTTACGCTTGAAGTCGTAAATGCGATAGGTAACATCGCTTGTTTGTTGAATTTCCGCAAGGAAACATCCGGTACCAATGGCATGGATGCGACCAGCTGGCAAGAAGAAGCAGTCGCCTTCTTTCACAGCATACTGCGCCAGAGCCTCTGTGATGGTGTCATCCTCCACCATTGCCTTATACTCTTCGGGAGTTATTTCCTTCTTTAAACCACTGTAGAGCTTGGCGTCGGGATCGGAGTCCATGATATACCACATCTCTGTCTTACCGCGTTCCTTGCCTTGTTTCTGGGCTATCTCATCAGTAGGATGCACTTGAATGGAAAGGTCCTGACGTGCGTCGATAAACTTGATGAGCAAAGGAAATTCATCTCCGAAACGCTCGTAGTTGGCTTTTCCTACCAGTTTCTCTTTCATGGTAGTAACCACATCGTTGAGAGAACGACCGGCAAACTCACCCTCCGTGACAGGTGTCTCATTGCCTTTCACACCCGATATTTCCCAACTTTCACCTACATTTTCCAAATTGTCGGTGAGGTGCTTGAACGGGATGATCTTATCGCCACCCCAAAGAGTCTGCTTCAGCAGTGCTTTGAATTTTAATGGTCTCATACTTTTCTGTTTTTTAAGTTTATCAATAGACTTAATTCTTCTTCCAAAAAGCAGGGGTCAAAATGACCAAAACGGTGAATATTTCCAAACGTCCAACAAGCATCATCATGGAACAGAGCCATTTGGCTGTATCGGAGAGCATGCTCCACGACATTGTAGGACCAATTTCCAATCCTAACGAAGGCCCCACATTGCCAATGCAACTCAATGAGATAGTGAGCGCGTTGGTATAGTCAATGCCGCACAGCATCATGGCAAAGGCTACGAGAACGAGAATGCCTACATAGATGGACAAAAATGCAAGCAGTGTGACGCGGTTCTGCATAGGAACATTTACCTTGTTTATTTTTAGTGGCAATACCGCATTGGGATGGAGTATCTGGTGCATTTCGTTGCGTATCACTTTCAGAATCATCAAACCACGCACACATTTAAAGGCACCGCTGGTGGAACTGGAGCAACCTCCCATGAACATGCAGCCTGCCAATACCACCCAAGTGGCGTGTGGCCATTTTGCCGCATCGTCGCTAAACAAACCTGTGGTGGTTATGAAGTTCACGGTTTGGAAGACAGCACTTCTAAAGGCATGTTCCACATCATATCCGTTGTGCTGTATGAGTTGCCATGCAATGAAGATAGTGGAGATAGCAATGATAGCGACATAGAACCTAAACTCAGCGTTGCGCAGCAAATCCTTGACCTGCAGTTTGGCTACTGAGAAATAAAGTAAGGTGAAGTTGATACCGGAAAGGAAGCAGAAAAACGTGCTTACATATTCCAATGCAGGTGACTGGAATGTGGCTATACTGGAGTTGTAGATGGCAAAGCCGCCCGTTGCTGTTGTTGTCATGCTATAGTTGATGCTCTCCCACCAGTTCATGCCAAAGAGCATGAAACAGCCGAAACAGCTAATGGTCAGTATGAGATATACCATCCAAATCCATTTTGCACTCATGGAAAGTCGTGGATGCAGTTTTGTTCGGATGGGGCCTGTTGCTTCCGCTGCAAACACTTTCGTTGAGCCTCCAACCATAGAGGGTAGTACTGCAATGGTGAAGAAGACAATACCCAATCCGCCTATCCATTGAGTGAACGAACGCCAAAAAAGCAATCCGTGTGGCAAGCGTTCCACATCGTCGATTACGGAAGCTCCTGTTGTGGAAAATCCCGACATGGTTTCAAAATAGGCATCTGTGAAGTTGGTGATATAGCCACTGATGAGGAAAGGAAAAGTTCCAAAGAAACTAAATACAATCCACGACAAGGAAACTACCAGATAGGCATCTTTGCGCGACAAAGTGTTGTTGGCATTTCGTCCCCAAAGTCTGAATATGAATCCAAAGAACCAAATGGAGATGATGGAGACGAGAAAGGCAAAGCTATCCGACTCCTTGAAATAGACAGCCACTCCCAAGCAGATGGTCATCAACAGCGCTTCGATGAACAAGAGCGATCCGATAATCTTACTAATGATTCGCCAGTTAATCATAAGAAGAGTTTCTCCATCTTTTTCATGTTTGTATTATGGCAGAATACCATGACAGTATCGCCTGCCTCTATCTGTGTGCTACCGGATACGAGCATCCCTTCCTCATTGCGGACAAGACCACCGATGGTGACACCTTTGGGCAAGTCTAAATCCTTCACTTGTTTTTGAGTTATCTTCGAACCGGGTTTTGCCACCATCTCTGCCACATCGGCATTTGCCGACATCAGGAAGGTGATGTTCAGCACATCGGCATCAAGCATCATTTGGTAGATGCGGCTGGCTGCAATGGCTTTCTTGTTGATGATAGTACCAATGTCTAAACTTTCAGCCATGCTGACATAGTCTATGTTCTCTACCATGGCCACGGTTTTTCGCACTCCCATGCGCTTGGCTGTGAGGCATGCTAGGATATTCGTTTCTGCATTGCCGGTAAGTGCCACAAAAGCTTGGGTGTTGCTGATATTCTCTTCTGTCAGGAGGGATGTGTCTCTGCCGTCACCGTTAATCACCAACGTATCACTATTCTCCAGCAATTCATTCAAACGCTCGCAACGGTCGGCGTTAATCTCCAGAATCTTCACATCCATATATTTAGGCATGGAACGAACCGCATTGACAGCTGTCTTTCCGCCGCCCATAATCATCACATTCTTTACATCAACATAATTCTCCTTTCCCACAATCTTGCGGATGTATGGAATATATTGTCGGGTGGTCATGAAATAAGCCAAATCGTAAAGTTTCAGTTCATCATTACCTCCGGGTATGATGGTTTCCTTTCCCCGTTTGATAGCTACCACATGATACGGGTCTTTTGGACCGCAAAGGTTTTTGAGCGGTTCGTTGAGGATTTCACATCCTTCACGCAACTTGATGCCTAACATGACCAAGGCTCCGTTGTGTACATCCCACCGCTGTCGGACCCACGACATCTTCAAGCCGTTGTTGATGTCGCGGGCAGCCAGTGCTTCCGGATAAATCAAACTGTCAATACCTAACGAACGGATTAGTTCTTCTGAATCTTCTGCTATGTATTCCGAATTGTCAATGCGCGCTACAGTTTTCTTTGCTCCCAAAGCTTTGGCAAGCATACAGCTTGTCATGTTGAGACTTTGGTCGGGTGTAACGGCAATATACAAATCTGTATGCGCGATGCCGGCTTCTTTCAAGGCTCGTATGCTTTCGGGCGAGGCTTCTACGGTCATGAGATCATAGTCGCTGCCTATTTGTGCCAGTCGATCGGGATCTTTATCAATAATTGTAATGTCTTCGTGATTGCGCGAAAGCAATCTTGCCAAATGTGTACCTATGGCATAAGCTCCTGTGATGATGATTTTCATTTGTGTGCCTCCCCTACTGTGTTATGGCTGCTGTTGTGAGACGACGGTAGCGTGTGTGTCGTGTCGAGGATAACCTTCTTGATATTTTCCTTGTCGATGCCTACCATGTGCATCTGTTCCTTGACAGTGGCATGTTCAACAAATTTGTCTGGAAGTCCCAGGCGTTGTATGGTGCAAGTATAATGATGGTCTGACATCCATTCCAAGACAGCAGAGCCCATTCCTCCCACACGGATACCATCTTCAATGGTGATAACGTGCGAAAAAGCCTTGCCCACTTCGTGCAGAATTGTTTCGTCCAAGGGCTTGGCAAAGCGCATGTCGTAATGGGCAATGGAAATGGCTGTTTCTTCTTCCAATTCACGAATTGCCTCAGCGGCCTCATTCCCAATAGGTCCCAAGGTTAGCACCGCTATATCCTTTCCTTCGTGCAGTTTTTTTCCTGTTCCCACCTCAATGGCTTCCAATGGGCATCGCCAGTCTTGAAGAATGCCATGCCCCCTGGGATAGCGAATGACAAAGGTACCCATGTCGGGTAGTTGGGCAGTATACATCATGCGCCGCAATTCGTTCTCATTCAAGGGAGAACATATTGTCAGATTGGGAATGGGTCGCAATGCCGCGATATCGAAAGCGCCATGATGGGTTGGTCCGTCTTCGCCTACTAATCCGGCCCTGTCAAGACAGAGCACTACCGGAAGATTCAGCATGGCCACATCATGGATGATATTATCGTAAGCCCTTTGGGCAAAAGCACTATAGATGTTGCAGAATGGAAGCATGCCGTCTTTTGCCATACCTCCAGAGAATGTTACGGCGTGTCCTTCGGCAATGCCCACATCGAAGGCTCTGTCTGGCATTTCGCGCATCAGAATATTCATGGAGCAACCTGTAGGCATGGCAGGAGTGACACCCACGATGCGTGGATTCTTTTTGGCAAGTTCCAACAGGGTCTCTCCAAAAACATCCTGGTATTTGAGTGGCAATTCTGCTCCATGCTCCGCATGTCGTTCGCCTGTTTGAGGGTTGAACTTGCCGGGGGCATGCCATATTGTCGCTTCTTTTTCCGCCGGCTCATACCCCTTTCCTTTCACGGTGTGCAGATGCAGCAGTTTAGGTCCTCGCATCTCCTTGAGTTGGCGCATCATGCGCACAATGTTCTTCACGTCGTGCCCGTCGAAAGGACCGAAATAACGGATGTTCATCCCTTCGAAGATATTCTGCTGGTGACTCAATACCGATTTGATGGCATTGTTGAGTCGTATAAGCCCTTTCCTGCGCTCTTCGCTCAGATAGCCTTTGGCATGAAGCCATTGCGAGGCCTTAAACCGCAGGCGGTTGTATGTTTCGTTGGTGTCGAGGTTAAGCAGATATTTCTCCATACCTCCCACGGCACGATCAATACTCATGTCGTTGTCGTTGAGCACAATAAGCAGGTCGTTAGGACTTGACGATACGTTATTGAGCCCTTCAAAAGCAAGGCCACCGCTCATGGCACCATCTCCTATCACAGCTACTACATGACGGTTGTTCTCACCTGTTTTCTTGGCGGCAACAGCCATTCCCAATGCCATTGAAATGGAGTTGGAAGCATGGCCGCAAATGCTGGTGTCGTATTCGCTCTCCAAGGGTGAAGGGAAGGGGCGTATGCCACCTTTCTTGCGGTTGGTGCAAAACACATCCCTTCTGCCGGTGAGAATCTTATGACCATACGCCTGATGCCCAACATCCCATACGATGCGGTCATAAGGGGTGTTGAAAACGTAATGTAAAGCCACGGTAATCTCTACTACGCCAAGGCTTGATGCAAAATGTCCGGGATTAACCGACACTTCGTCGATGATGTCCTGTCGCAATTCTCCGCAAACTATCGGCAACTGGTCGACGGTTAGTTTCCGTAAATCTGCAGGTTCCTTTATCTGGCTGAGCAATCCAAACTTCTCCTTATCCACGTTCCTATACTGTTTTTGTTAGGTTGGTTTCTTGCACTCCTTTCATCCCTTATGCTCTCTGCGGAAGACATAAAGGCTGTTGCCTGTAGCAATTATATTTGTCCGCAAAGTTAACTTAAAAAATCGATTAAACGAAGAGAATAGCAATTAATTATTTGTTTGGGCTATGATAAAAACAGTTTGATGTCGTATGGGGAGGGGGTATGGCCATGACTGTACATGCTGACACCTGCCCTGTTTTCACGCCCTGTTTCCTGCTGCGGGAGCTTGCCAAAAAGCGTGAAAACGACGAAACATATAGCACCTTAATTAAAAAAGATAAAATTTTCCGCCACTTTCGTTTTTTTTTCATACATTTGCACATTAGAACAAATCGTATCGAAATAGAAAGTATGAACATATTAGAACTTAGTGAACAGGAAATTGTCCGCAGGCAGTGTTTGGAAGAACTTAAGCAGATGGGCATCGACCCTTATCCCGCAGCGGAGTTTCCCACCGATGCATTTTCTACAGATATAAGAGATAACTTTATAGAAGGAGAGGAACGGGAAGTGACCGTTGCCGGACGCTTGATGAGCCGTCGTGTGATGGGAAAGGCAAGCTTTGCGGAACTTCAGGACTCCAAGGGAAGAATGCAGGTGTATATCACCCGTGATGATATTTGCCCAGGCGAAAATAAGGACTTATATAATAAGGTGTTCAAGAAACTGATGGACATCGGTGACTTCGTTGGGGTGAAGGGCTTTGTGTTCCGTACGCAAACCGGTGAAATCAGTGTGCACGCAAAAGAACTTGTGTTGTTGAGCAAGAGCCTCAAGCCTCTGCCTATCGTAAAATATAAGGATGGCGTGGCCTATGACAAGTTTGATGACCCTGAACTTCGTTATCGTCAGCGCTACGTTGACCTTGTGGTGAATGAAGGGGTGAAAGATACTTTCTTGAAACGCGCTACGGTGTTGCGCACGATGCGTAGATTCTTTGATGAGGCTGGCTATACAGAGGTGGAAACGCCTATATTGCAAAGCATTGCCGGTGGTGCCAGTGCCCGTCCGTTCATTACACATTTCAATGCGTTGAATATAGATATGTATATGCGTATTGCCACAGAGCTCTATCTGAAACGTTTGATTGTAGGTGGCTTTGAGGGTGTGTATGAAATAGGTAAGAACTTCCGCAATGAAGGTATGGACCGTTTCCACAATCCTGAGTTTACCTGTATGGAGCTTTATGTGCAGTATAAGGACTACAATTGGATGATGTCGTTCACAGAGCGCTTGCTCGAAACAATCTGTACAGAGGTGAACGGTAAGCCGGAGGTGATGGTAGGAGATAAGGTGATTAGTTTTAAAGCGCCTTTCCGTCGGCTCCCTATCCTCGATGCCATCAAGGAGAAAACGGGCTATGACCTCTATGGCAAGAGTGAAGAAGAGATTAGGCACATTGCTGTCGATGAGTTGAAGATGGAAACCATCGACGAAAGTTTTGGAAAAGGTAAACTCATTGATGAAATATTCGGAGAGTATTGCGAAGGCACCTATGTGCAACCTACCTTTATCATCGATTATCCTGTGGAAATGAGTCCGCTCACCAAGATGCATCGCAGCAAACCCGGACTCACAGAGCGCTTTGAACTGATGGTGAACGGTAAGGAATTGGCCAATGCCTATTCTGAGTTGAACGACCCGATAGACCAGGAAGAACGCTTTAAGGAGCAGATGCGTTTGGCTGATAAGGGCGATGATGAAGCCATGGTGATTGATCGCGACTTCCTGCGCGCCCTTCAGTATGGTATGCCACCTACCAGTGGTATCGGTATCGGCATCGACCGTTTGGTGATGCTGATGACAGGGAAAGAGTATATTCAGGAAGTGATGCTGTTTCCGCAGATGAAACCTGAGGCGCGCATACCGCAAAGCAGCGTCAAGGAATGGGAAGCCATTGGTGTTCCGGAAGATGAAGTGTATGTGCTGCGTAAGGCCGGATTCAATCTTCTTACTGATTTATGTGGCCAAAAGGCACAGGGTGTGCAACAGAAACTGGGCGAGGTGCACAAAAAATACAAACTCGACTTCGAAAAGCCTACTGTGGCCGATATAGAGGCTTGGATAGGAAAAGTAGAAGGAATGTGATATTCTGACCCATGTACAATATAGGAAGGACAGCCATTATAGGTGGCGGATCTTGGGCGACGGCTATCGCCAAAATAGTGATAGACCATACGCACCATATCGGATGGTACATGCGCAGGGATGACCGTATAGAAGATTTTAAACGTACGGGACATAATCCTGCCTACTTGACAAGTGTGCGTTTTAATGTCGACGAGATAGGATTCTCTTCTGATATAAACAAGATAGTGGAGGCGTACGACACATTGGTGTTCGTGACGCCCTCGCCCTATCTGAAAAACCACCTCAAGAAACTCAAGACACGCATCAAAGACAAGCTTATCATAACAGCCATAAAGGGTATTGTGCCTGATGAAAACCTTGTGTGTTCTGAGTATTTCCATCAGGTCTATGATGTGCCTTATGAGAATCTTGCCGTCATAGGAGGTCCTTCGCATGCTGAGGAGGTGGCATTGCAACGGTTGTCTTACCTTACTGTTGGGTGCGCTGACTTGGAGAAGGCGAGTGCCTTTACCGAAGTGCTCTCTTCGGAATTTATCAAAACGAAGGTGGCATCAGACGTGATAGGTATAGAATATTCTTCCGTGTTGAAGAATGTATATGCCATAGCAGCCGGAATATGTTCCGGTTTGAAGTATGGCGACAATTTTCAGGCGGTTCTGATGGCGAACGCTGTGCAGGAGATGAACCGCTTTCTTACCGCTGTACATCCCATAGACCGCAACGTATATGACAGTGTTTACTTGGGTGACCTTTTGGTGACGGGATATTCCAACTTCTCACGTAACCGCACGTTCGGCACGATGATAGGCAAGGGCTATAGCGTGAAGAGTGCGCAGATAGAGATGGAGATGATAGCAGAAGGCTATTTCGGTACGAAGTGTATGAAGGAAATCAACCGCCACATGCACGTGAATATGCCCATCCTCGATGCTGTGTACAACATTCTCTACGAAAGAATCAATCCACAAATAGAAATCAAATTATTAACCGATAGTTTTAGATAATAAATTCACATACAATGAAAAGTATTTCCTTAGACATTACAAAGGCTGAGCAGTTCCTCGCAGCAGGAGCAGTAGCAGCATACGAGCCTAACGTGAAGGCTGCACAGGAGAGTCTTGAAAATGGCACATGCCCTGGCAATGACTTTTTGGGATGGTTGCATCTTCCTACAAGTATCACGCCCGAGTTCATTGCCGAAATTCAGGCTGTGGCTGATACACTCCGTGCGAAGTGTGAGGTGGTGGTAGTAGCTGGTATCGGTGGTAGCTATTTGGGCGCACGTGCCGTGATAGAAGCTTTGGGCAATTCTTTTGCTTGGCTCATTCGCGATGGCAAGAATCCAACGATTTTGTTTGCCGGTAACAATATCGGTGAGGATTATCTGGCTGAGCTTACCGATTACTTGAAGGACAAGAAATTTGGCGTTATCAATATTTCCAAGTCGGGCACAACAACCGAAACAGCGCTCACATTCCGCTTGCTCAAGAAGCAGTGCGAGGCTCAGATGGGTAAGGAAACCGCTAAGGAAGTGATTGTGGCCGTTACGGATGCTAAGAGAGGTGCAGCACGTACCTGTGCTGACAAGGAGGGTTACAAGAGTTTCGTTATTCCTGATAATGTGGGTGGCCGCTTCTCTGTGCTCACACCGGTAGGTTTGTTGCCTATTGCATGTGCAGGCTTTGACATCAAAGCATTGGTGACAGGTGCTCAGGATATGGAAAAGGCAACGGGTGTAGATGTGCCTTTCGCTGAGAATATTGCAGCTCGTTATGCGGCTGTGCGTAACGCCCTCTACCAGGAAGGTGGCAAGAAGATAGAGATTATGGTGAACTACCAGCCTAAATTGCATTTCATTGCAGAATGGTGGAAGCAGTTGTATGGTGAAAGTGAAGGTAAGGATGGTAAGGGTATCTTCCCCGCATCTTGCGACTTTACGACCGATCTCCATTCTATGGGACAGTGGATACAGGATGGTGAACGTACCATCTTTGAAACAGTGATTTCTGTTGAAACACCGAACCGTAAGCTCGATTTCCCCTCTGACGAGGAGAACCTTGATGGCCTCAACTTCCTTGCAGGCAAGCGTGTAGATGAGGTAAACAAGATGGCTGAGCTCGGTACAAGACTGGCACACGTTGATGGTGGCGTTCCTAACCTCTGTATCAATGTGCCTGAACTCAATGAGTATTATATAGGTCAACTTATCTATTTCTTTGAAATTGCTTGTGGCATCAGTGGCAATGTGCTTGGTGTAAATCCGTTCAACCAGCCAGGTGTAGAAGCTTATAAGAAGAATATGTTCGCATTGCTCAACAAACCGGGTTATGAGGCTGAGAGCAAAGCTATACGTGAACGTTTGGGATAATGTTGGAACAACCCATACGGAATTATCTCGACCGCATGCGTCGTCAAGGCCTAATGCCTGACGACGCTGTGTGGGAAGGATTTAAATGTGTATTGTTCGACATGGATGGTGTGCTCTACAACTCCATGCCCAACCATGCCATCGCATGGCAACAAGCCATGAAACAATACGGCATTCACTTTACGGCCGAAGATGCTTATGCTACGGAAGGAATGCGGGGTATTGATACCATTCGTATTTATGCTCAACGACAGCGTGGAGAAATCCTCACAGAGGAAGAGGCGCAACGCATGTATGATGAGAAGACACGACTCTTTCATCTCCTGCCCGAGGCGCAACTCTTTGAAGGTGTCATTTCGTTATTGCGCCTCATCAAAGAGGCTGGGATGCCTATCTGTGTTGTGACAGGAAGCGGGCAGCGTCCTTTGATAGCACGCTTGACACATGAGTTGGGCGAGTTCCTGGATGAGCAACATATTGTGTCTGCCTATAATGTGAAACGAGGTAAACCGGCACCTGATCCTTATCTAAAAGGTTTGGAATTAGCCGGAAACTTTAAACCGTGGGAAGGAATAGTGGTTGAAAATGCACCTATGGGCGTAAAGGCAGGTTCGGCTGCCCATATCTTCACGATAGGTGTGAATAGTGGACCGCTGCCTGATACTTCCCTTCTGGCTGAAGGGGCAGATGTGGTGCTCGCCAGTATCAAGGAACTGGCTAACCTTTGGCCTGAGTTATTATACCTAAACAATTGTCGCGACAATACAAAAGTTTTGAATCACGATTAAGTAATTAATAATATGAGTTTGAAAATTGTAGTTCTTGCTAAGCAAGTTCCAGACACAAGAAATGTGGGCAAGGATGCTATGACGGCAGAAGGAACCGTCAATCGCGCTGCATTGCCTGCCATCTTCAATCCCGAAGACCTAAACGCGCTTGAACAGGCTCTCCGCCTGAAAGAGCAAAACCCAGGAAGTACTGTAGGTGTTCTCACCATGGGGCCTCCTCGTGCCGGTGAAATTATACGTCAAGGTCTTTATCGTGGCACTGATACGGGATGGTTGCTTACCGACCGTCTTTTTGCGGGTGCTGACACTTTGGCCACATCCTATGCTTTGGCAACAGCCATTAAGAAAATAGGCGATGTGGATATTGTAATAGGTGGCCGACAAGCTATTGATGGCGATACGGCACAGGTAGGACCGCAGGTGGCACAGAAACTGGGCCTCCATCAGGTGACCTACGCGGAGGAGATATTGAAAGTTGAAAACGGAAAGGCTACAATACGTCGTCATATCGACGGGGGTGTAGAAACGGTAGAAGCGCCGTTGCCAGTGGTAATTACCGTGAATGGTAGTGCAGCGCCTTGTAGGCCTTGCAATGCCAAGTTGGTGATGAAATACAAATATGCTACTTGCCCCATGGAGCGTAAGGGCGATGAGCCTTGGAAGGCACTCTACGAGGAGCGTCCTTACCTCACGCTCAACCAATGGTCGGTGGCCGATGTTGACGGTGACCCCGGTCAGTGTGGATTGGCTGGCTCGCCTACTAAGGTGAAGGCTGTGCAGAACATTGTGTTCCAGGCTAAGGAAAGCAAAACGCTTACAGCATCCGATGCTGATGTCGAGAGCTTGATGAAGGAATTGTTGGACGAAAAGATTATTGGTTAAGAAGATGGACAACGTATTTGTATATTGCGAAATAGAAGGCTGTACGGTGGCTGAGGTGTCTCAGGAATTGCTCACCAAAGGCCGTAAGCTTGCCTGCCAGTTGGGTGTAGACCTTTGCGCTGTAGTAGCGGGTACGGGTATTAAAGGAAAGGTGGAAGAACAGATTCTGCCCTATGGAGTAGATAAATTGTTCGTCTTCGATGCGGAAGGTCTCTTCCCTTACACTTCTGCTCCTCATACGGATATCTTGGTAAACCTGTTCAAGGAAGAACAGCCGCAAATAGCCCTCATGGGTGCAACGGTAATAGGTCGCGACCTGGGTCCACGCGTGTCTTCGTCACTTACCAGTGGTCTGACTGCCGACTGTACGGAATTGGAGATTGGTGATTATGATGATAAGAAAACGGGTAAGCATTATGACCAGTTGCTTTATCAGATTCGTCCGGCTTTTGGTGGTAATATTGTAGCGACGATTGTAAACCCTGACCATCGTCCGCAGATGGCTACCGTTCGTTCTGGCGTTATGCAGAAGCATGTGTATGAAGGTAAGGCTAAAGGCGAAGTGGTTTATCCTGAAGTAAGTGCATATGTTTCGGAAGAGGCGTTTGTTGTGAAGGTGCTCGACCGCCATGTTGAGGCTGCCAAGCATAATCTTAAAGGTGCTCCTATTGTTGTGGCAGGTGGCTATGGCGTAGGTTCCAAGGAAGGTTTCGACCTGCTTTTCAAATTAGCCAAGGAATTGCATGGCGAGGTAGGAGCCAGTCGTGCCGCTGTCGATGCGGGATGGGTTGACCATGACCGTCAGATAGGGCAGACGGGTGTAACCGTGCATCCGAAAGTGTATATTGCTTGCGGTATCTCAGGACAGATTCAGCATATCGCTGGTATGCAGGATTCGGGTATCATCATTTCGGTGAACAGCGATCCGGATGCTCCTATCAACAAGATTGCTGATTATGTCATCGTGGGAACGGTGGAGGAAGTGGTACCTAAGTTGATCAAGTATTACAAGGCTAACAACAAGTAACGAACAAAATAGTAGATTATGGCTAATTATTATAGCGACCATCCGGAATTTGACTTTTATCTGAACCATCCGGAGATGAAGCGGGTTGTTGACCTGCGTGAGAAAGACTACGCTGACAAAGACCAACATGAAGATGCGCCCATCAATTACGAGGACGCCATAGAGAACTATAAGCGCATTCTTGATATAACAGGCGATGTGGCTGCCAATATCATCGAACCTAATTCGGAGAGTGTAGACTTGGAAGGTCCTCACCTGGAGAACAAGCGTATGGTCTATGCTTCCAAAACTTTTGAGAACTTGGATGCTACACGTAAGGCAGGGCTTTGGGGTATCAGTATGCCAAGACGTTATGGTGGGTTGAACCTCCCTAACACCGTGTTCTCGATGTTGAGTGAGATTATTGCTGCAGCCGATGCCGGCTTCCAGAACATCTGGAGTTTGCAGAGTTGTATAGATACCCTGTATGAGTTTGGCGATGAGGACCAGCGTCAGCGCTATATTCCACGTATTTGTGCAGGCGAAACCATGTCAATGGACCTTACAGAGCCCGATGCGGGTTCTGATCTTCAGCGTGTGATGCTCAAGGCTACTTATGACGAGGAAAACAAATGCTGGCGTTTGAATGGCGTGAAGCGTTTCATAACGAATGGTGATTCGGATATCCACCTCGTGCTTGCCCGTTCTGAGGAAGGTACGAAAGACGGTCGTGGACTTTCCATGTTCATTTACGACAAGCGTAATGGGGGTGTTGATGTGCGTCATATCGAACACAAGCTCGGTATTCATGGTTCTCCTACTTGCGAGCTTACCTATAAAAATGCCAAGGCTGAGCTTTGTGGAAACACACGCATGGGTCTTATTAAATATGTAATGGCCTTGATGAATGGTGCGCGTCTAGGTATTGCGGCACAGTCGGTAGGTGTAGAGCAGGAGGCTTATAATGAAGCATTGGCCTATGCCAAGGAGCGTGCCCAGTTTGGTGAAAAGATTATTAACTTCCCTGCTGTTTATGACATGCTGTCGCGCATGAAGGCTAAACTCGATGCCGGCAGGTCTTTGCTCTATCAAACGGCTCGTTACGTTGATGTATATAAGTGTCTGGAGGATATTCAGCGCGACCGCAAGCTCACACCCGAAGAGCGTCAGGAGTTGAAGAAGTATACCAAATTGGCTGATGCCTTCACACCGTTGGCAAAGGGTATGAACTCTGAGTATGCCAACCAGAATGCCTACGACGCTATCAGTATTCATGGTGGCTCTGGTTTCATCATGGAATATAAGTGTCAGCGTTTGTATCGTGATGCACGTATCTTCTCTATTTATGAGGGCACGACGCAGCTGCAGGTAGTGGCAGCCATCCGTTATATCACCAACGGTACTTATCTGGGCATTATCAAAGAGATGCTCGAGGCTGCTGTGAGCGAGGAAATGAAACCTTTGCAGGCGCGCATCGCTAAGATGGTTGCGCAATATGAGGAGGCTGTAAATGTAGTGAAGAATTCTGGCAATCAAGAAGTGCAGGACTTCCTCGGCCGTCGCCTTTATGATATGACAGCAGAGATTATCATGTCGCTCTTGATTACGGCAGATGCTTCACGTGCTCCACAATTGTTTGCAAAGAGTGCCAACGTATATGTACGCATGGCAGAAGAGAATGTAGTTGGCAAGGCTGCTTATATCGCTGGCCTTACTGCTGATGATCTTGCCTCGTTTCGTGCTGTAGAGACGGCTGCTGAATAGCAATTGGTTCTATACCTATCTTATATATATAGCACTCCAAAGTCGTTTATCCGACTTATGGAGTGCTATATTTGTGTACGAGTGTCACACCTTCATGAAAAGCTATGTTGGCACTGACAGTATGTGTATGTATGACACTTTGTCAGCCATTATCTTATGTCCACATCTTTGGCACACCTTTTGTTAGTTGAATGGTGAATCAAATTTTGAAATAATAATAAAATAAAAATAAAGAATATGGGAAAGATTATTGGAATCGATTTAGGAACTACCAACTCGTGTGTAGCAGTATTTGAAGGCAGCGAGCCTGTAGTAATTGCCAACAGCGAAGGTAAACGTACTACACCTTCTGTTGTAGGCTTCGTGAATGACAGTGAGCGTAAGGTAGGTGATCCTGCTAAACGTCAGGCCATCACCAATCCAAGAAAGACGGTTTATAGCATCAAGCGTTTCATGGGTGAAACGTATGCGCAAAGCCAGCGTGAAGCAGAACGTGTACCGTTCAGCGTAGTTGATGAGGGTGGTTATCCTCGTGTAGATATCGACGGTCGCAAGTACACACCGCAGGAGATTTCTGCCATGATTTTGCAGAAGATGAAAAAGACGGCTGAGGATTATTTAGGTCAGGAGGTAACAGATGCCGTGATTACTGTACCCGCCTACTTCTCTGATTCACAGCGCCAGGCCACGAAAGAGGCTGGTCAGATTGCTGGTCTTAACGTGCAGCGTATTGTGAACGAGCCTACAGCAGCAGCTCTTGCCTATGGTGTTGACAAGGCCAACAAGGATATGAAGATTGCTGTCTTTGACTTGGGTGGTGGTACTTTTGATATCTCTATTCTGGAGTTTGGTGGTGGTGTATTTGAAGTACTTTCCACCAATGGTGATACCCATCTTGGAGGTGATGATTTTGACCAAGTGATTATCGATTGGTTGGTGAATGGTTTCAAGGCAGACGAGGGTATCGACCTTTCAAAGGATCCAATGGCTATGCAACGTCTGAAGGAAGCTGCCGAGAAGGCTAAGATTGAGTTGTCAAGTTCAACAACAACCGAAATCAACCTTCCTTATATCAGTGCTGAAGGTGGTGTGCCCAAGCATCTTGTCAAGACTCTCACCCGTTCACAGTTTGAGCAGCTTGCACATAGCCTTATTCAGGCATGTCTCGTTCCTTGCCAGAATGCCATTCGCGATGCAAAGCTCAGCACTTCTGATATCGACGAGGTTATCTTGGTAGGTGGATCAAGCCGTATTCCTGCCGTACAGACGCTGGTAAAGAACTATTTCGGCAAAGAGCCTTCAAAAGGTGTGAATCCCGATGAGGTAGTAGCCATTGGTGCTGCTATTCAGGGTGCCATCTTGAACAAGGAGAGTGGTGTAGGCAATATCGTATTGCTGGATGTAACACCGCTTACCTTAGGTATTGAGACAATGGGTGGCGTGATGACCAAGTTGATCGAGGCCAACACAACGATTCCTTATAAGAAGAGTGAGGTGTTCTCAACAGCTGTCGACAACCAGACTGCCGTAACCATTCACGTATTGCAGGGTGAGCGTCCTATGGCAGCTCAGAACAAGAGTATTGGTCAGTTCAATCTTGAAGGTATAGCTCCGGCTCGTCGTGGTGTGCCACAGATTGAGGTAACATTCGACATCGATGCCAACGGTATCTTGAATGTAAGTGCCAAGGACAAGGCTACAGGCAAAGAGCAGGCTATCCGTATCGAGGCATCCAGCGGTTTGAGCCAAGAAGAAATCGATCGCATGAAGGCAGAGGCACAAGCCAATGCAGCAGCCGATAAGGCAGAGCGTGAGCGTGTTGACAAGTTGAATCAAGCTGACAGCATGATCTTCACTACCGAGAACTTCTTGAAAGATAATGGTGATAAGATTCCGGCAGATCAGAAGCCTGCTATCGAGTCGGCCCTCCAGCAGTTGAAGGATGCACATAAGGCAGGTGATGTTACCGCTATCGATACTGCTATTAACAACCTCAACCAAGTGATGCAGGCTGCCAGTGCCCAGATGTATGGCCAGGCAGGAGGTGCCCAGCCCAATGCCGGGTCAGGCTTCAATGCAGGAGGCCAGCAGGCTGGTGGCAATAAGACAGATGATATTCAAGATGCTGACTTTGAGGAGGTGAAATAAGCACATAGAGAAATAAGAATACAAT
>CAMAMZ010000009.1 GCA_945837185.1 uncultured Bacteroidales bacterium
ATGGCAACAGGAATCATGGCAACCGCTATGATAACAACAGAAACGATGGCAACCGTTATGATAACAACAGAAACAATGGCAACCGCTATGATGACAACAGAAATCAAGCCATTGGCCATCGCAATAATGGTAGTGCAGGCAACAACCGCAACCAGGCCTTTGGTGGCAGAACTGACAATAACAGCGAAACAAGAAGTTCTACGCGGGAAACCGTAAGGGATCAGGTAAGAAACACTGTTCGCACCCACGAATCATTGAGCATACCGGCCCGACGTTTCTCACGCGACAACAACGCAAGCAGCAGCTCTTACGGCTCACGCAGCAATAGTTCAAGCAGCAGCTCCTTCGGCTCACGCAGCAACAATTCCAATACCTTCACACGTTCTGCCGGTTCATCAAACAGTGCTGCGTCATCAAGAGGTTCCATCCATTCGCAAATAAACTCGGTAAGAACATCGACCCGCACCGTTAACAGTTCATCTTCGAAATCGAGCAACCAAGTGCGTGGAGGATCCTTCGGAAACGGGTCTCACAGATAAGTCTTTCGACAAAGATGATGCCATATTTACAATAATAAGACTCTTACTTCAGCATTCTCCATGCGCGGTATTTCGCGCATGGGTTTGTTGTAATATACACTCTGTATCATCTTATTGATAATGCCATGTCCCACCGCCAGCACGGTTTGCTCCGGATACGTGACACGCAACCACGTGATGAAGTTCTTGGCCCTTGCCATCATCCGCTCTGCCGACTCCACATTATCAGGCCATGCACGGTCTTTCAAGTCGGGAATATACGCACCTGTAAAATCCCCCCAATCACGTTCCCTCAACAGGGGTGTTTCAACAACCTCCTTGCCATGTGGAGCAGCAATGATGCGACAAGTGTCAATGGCTCTTGCCAAATCGCTCGACACAAACACATCAATAGGAACCTCCTTCATGCGCTCGCACAATCTTTCCGCTTCGCTCACCCCTTCCTGGGTAAGTTGTCCGGGCATCTGTCCTTGCAGGATTTGCTTTACATTGTCTTCCGTCTGTCCATGTCTCACCAAATACAACTTTACCATATTATGCCTCCACTTTTTGGTTATAAAAAAAACGCTGCAAATATCGCAATAATCTTCCATAAAACGCACTGTCAACACTATAATCTTCCATTAAAATACAGGAAACAGTCTAAAAGACACCCTATAGAAGAAAAAGAAAGCAAAAGATTTGGTCATTTCAAATAAAACCGCTAAATTTGCAGCCCAAAAGGAATTATATCATATTATTAATCAATAAAAGAAATGAAAAAAGGTATTCACCCAGAAAACTATCGCCCCGTCGTATTCAAAGATATGTCCAACGGCGATATGTTCCTTACAAAGTCTACTTGCAAAACAAACGATACAGTAGAATTTGAAGGCGAGACTTATCCAGTGGTTAAAGTCGAAATTTCCAGCTCTTCTCACCCCTTCTACACAGGTAAGAACAAGCTTGTCGACACAGCAGGTCGCGTAGACCGCTTCATGAACCGTTACGGTAAGCTGAAGAAGTAATATATCTTTTAGAATATATAACCCATTTGTAAGGATGCATTGCCACGTAGTTGCATATACGTTGGCAATGCATCTTTTGTTTTTCCCTAATTTTTTAAAAAAAGCGTTTCTACTCTTTCTTTTTCGCTTTTTTTCTGTACCTTTGTCTTATCATATTAGTTAATATCATAAGGAAAATGAAAACGGTTTACGATTTCTCAGTTAAGGACAGAAAAGGAAAGGAAGTATCCCTTAGAGAGTATGCAAACGAGGTGCTCTTAATAGTTAACACAGCCACAAAATGTGGATTCACCCCTCAGTATGAAGAGTTGGAAGCACTTTACCAGAAATATCATACACAAGGTTTTGAGATTCTCGATTTCCCCTGCAACCAGTTTGGTCAGCAGGCTCCGGGAACCGATGAAGCGATTCATAACTTCTGCAAACTCACATACGGAACAGACTTTCCCAGATTCAAGAAACTAAAGGTGAATGGCGAAGATGCCGACCCTCTCTTCAAATTCCTCAAGGAGCAGAAGGGATTTGCCGGATGGGACGAGACACATCACCTCACTCCTATTCTCGACAAATTGCTTTCCGAGTCAGATCCTGATTACAAGCAGAAACCGGATATTAAATGGAACTTCACCAAGTTCCTCATCAATAAGAAAGGTATGGTGGTAGCAAGATTCGAACCTACCGAGAACCTTGCAAATATAGAGACTATGATTCAACAACTATTAGACTGATTGATTTGATATGGAACATACAAAATGCTTGATTATTGGTAGCGGTCCTGCCGGCTACACAGCTGCCATCTATGCAGGAAGAGCCAACCTGCAACCTATTGAATATTGTGGACTTCAGATGGGTGGTCAGCTCACCCAAACAACGATAGTGGAGAACTTTCCCGGTTATCCTGAAGGAGTTGACGCAAACCAGATGATGCTGGAGCTGCGCCAACAAGCCGAACGCTTCGGTGCGGATATTCGCGATGGCATCATTACAAAGGTCGACTTTTCACAACGGCCTTATCGCATCACGACCGACCGTGGCGATGAGCTTGAAGCCGACACCGTGATTATTGCCACAGGTGCAAGTGCCAAGTATTTAGGGCTTGCCGACGAACAGAAATACAACGGACAAGGTGTATCGGCCTGTGCCACCTGCGACGGTTTCTTCTATCGCAAGAAGGTGGTAGCCGTAGTGGGAGGTGGCGACACGGCCTGCGAAGAAGCAACCTATCTGGCTGGCCTTTGCAGCAAAGTCTATATGATTGTGCGCAAACCTTTCCTGAGAGCTTCTGATATCATGCGCCGCCGTGTTGAGGAGAATCCTAAAATAGAAATTCTCTACGAGCACAACACACTGGGCTTATATGGCGACAACGGTGTGGAGGGTGCGCATCTCGTGCATCGTAAAGGTGAAGCCGATGAGAAACGTTACGACCTTCCTATCGATGGTTTCTTCCTTGCTATCGGACACAAGCCCAATACGGATATCTTCCGCGGTCAACTCGACATGGATGAAACAGGCTACCTCCTTACAGAAGGTATGACGCCACGTACGAATGTACCAGGCGTATTTGCTGCAGGCGATTGTGCCGACCCACTCTACCGACAGGCTATTGTTGCTGCCGGCAGTGGTTGCAAAGCAGCCCTTGAAGCAGAACGCTATCTCAACACATTATAAAAGCTAAGAACAAACAAGCAAGCTACCATGAAACATCGGTTTGCTTTCCTACTCCTTACCCTCTGCCTTCTATCTCCGCTTTACGCGGAAGAGGGGGCTGAGGGTTTGTGTATGGATATTCCCGAAACACTCTATTCTTATGAGGTGCTCTCCGGACAAAGTCGTGTGTTGCTGAAGCTGCGCCCATTTGATAAAGACGGAGAGAAACGTAAAAAGAAGGGCTCTTTCCGTGTCGTTGACCTCAGCACGGGTAAAACCTGTTGGGAGAAGGACATCGACTTCTCAACCGATTCTGTCAAGGCATTGAAACAAGGCATACTTTATGTTGGCTATGCCTTTTCGTCCTATCAACAATGCACGTGTCTGTTTGATGCGGAAACGGGCAACCAACGTTATACGATTGCCGCTACACCGGTATACATTGCAGCGGAAACGGACATCATGTTGGCGTACGATACCAAAGACAACAGCAAACTGACCGCCTATCGCATCAGCACAGGACGCAAGTTGTGGGAAACTGACTATGGCTATCAGCGCGACCGGCTGTGGGAGGGAAGTATGCTGCTCGACAAGAATCTGTTGCTCACCTTTGCTTCCGACACACGCCTCATCAACCTCCTAACAGGTGGCTTTACTTCCTATAAGTTAAATCGCCGGGCCCAAGGGACTTCGCTCTTCACAGCTGCCACCACCGCTCATTTCTGTTCAAACGTCATGGATGATGGGCGGCTGCTATGGCTTTCCGACAATAAACGGCTGGTTTGCTTAGATAGAGACCTTAAACGAATTTGGCAACATAACTATGACAAGAACCCACCGTCGACCTCTTTGCTGTATAACTCCGGCGACACCCTCTATGTGCTGAACGGTGGTTTCATCTATTCGAAAGAGGGAAAGAAAGGGGAAGGAAGGGCTTTCTATGCTGCCTATAACCCACAAAACGGGCACCAGCTGTTCTGCGATCTTCTGCCGGAGGCATGGAACAAAAAGGAATGGGGTGAGGTGCTGCAGTTTGCCACGGAACCTCTGTACACCAACCACCGCAACCCACAACAAATGACCTTGCTATGGGGTGGCGGTCATGCCTGGCCTCTTGTCGATGCCAAAGGCAACGTGGTGCTTGCTGATGCCATGCTCACACCTATGGCAACCTTCACCCGCAATCAAGTGTACCACAAAGTGGCATCTTACCGGCACTATGCTATCATGGCGTCGCTCGATGGCACGGAATGTTGCATTGTCGACAATACATCAATGATTGTAGGTCGACTGGATGCTCCTCAAACTTGGGTGCTTGCAGGCGACTATATAGTGAAAAAGAACAATAACCACCTTATTTTCATACCTTTTCAGACCGTTTTGGGGAAAAAAGAACGTTAAGTCTTGATATTTATCACTTTTTCAAGCATCAATATCAAAATGTAATGTCTGGATTGCAAAAATGGGCGTAAATTTGCAACCGTAAAAGAGAGATAATACCAAGACCATGAAATAGGGGGCGGACGTTCCGCCGAACATTATCTGCCCCCACAAACCGAAACGGAGTCTGTGGTCTGACACACAGGCTCCGTTTTTTTTAAAAGAAACAAAGTTGTGCCCTCTACATCTCTACGCGCGCGTACATTTATATATATGTATATTATTAACTAACAACTATACATTATGAGATTAAGTTTTAAGACAATGCTAACAGCCCTGATGCTGATTGGGAACCTTAGTCTGCATGCAGAAGATTACAACATTACAGACTTCGGTGCCGTTGGCGATGGTGTGACGCTCAACACAAGAGCGATTCAAAAAGCTATTGATTTCACCCATAGCAAGGGTGGAGGAAGAGTAGTGCTATCACCTGGCAAGTATCTCACGGGTACCCTATACCTCAAGTCAGGGGTTACACTCCATCTGGAAGCCGGTGCCACCCTGTTGGGCTCAACCAATCCATGGGACTATGACAAGAACAGTATTGTTAACTGGATGGCCATGATTTTTGCCATCAAACAACATCATGTAGGTATTACCGGTGAAGGCACCATCGATGGTCAGGGATTTCAAACTGCCAACAATATGATATCATACATCCATCGCGGACTCTTTGAAGACCCTCTAAAACTTGGACGTCCTTATGAGGGCAACCGCCCTATGAATGTGTATTTCAGAGAGTGTGAACATGTCGTTATCAAAGGGATTACCCTTAAAGACCCGGCCAGCTGGAACCAGACCTACGACCAATGCAAGGACTTGTATGTGGATGGTATTACCGTAGACAGCAAATCCTATTGGAACAACGATGGTATCGATATTGTTGACTGCGATGGGGTGGTGCTTCGCAATGCGAATATCGACGCTGCCGATGATGTGTTCTGCTTTAAATCACACTCCGCCAACCACATGTGCCAGAATGTAGTGGTAGAGAATTGTGTGGGACGCTCCAGTGCCAATGGCTTGAAATTCGGTACGGTGTCAAGAGGCGGCTTCCGCAATTTTAAGGTGAAAAACCTTACTATTTACGACACATACCGCTCCGCCATCACCTTCGCGGCTGTCGATGGTGCCGTGGTCGAGAATATTGAGGTTGACAATGTGCGCTCCATCAACACCGGCAATGTCATCTTCCTGCGCACAGGCAACAGATGGAGCAACGGCAAACAACCTGCCATGAGAAACATCACCATCAGCAATGTATATGCGGAGATACCGGCTTCCAAACCCGATGCCGGCTATAATTACGAAGGTCCTATTGAAGACCTGCCCCGCAACATTTCACCGGCCAGCATCGTAGGCATTCCCGAATGTAAGATTCAGGATGTAACCCTGCGCAACATAGAGATTGTTACACCCGGAGGAGGCAACCCACACTATGCTTACCGTGGCACGACACCCAGCGAGCTTGACAGTATTCCGGAAATGCGCCAGTCGTATCCTGAGTTCTCCCAATTTAAAGAATTGCCGGCATGGGGCTTTTATCTGCGCCATGCAGAAGGCATCACCTTTGAGAATGTCAAGTTCAGCGCACAGAAAGCAGACTATCGTCCTGCCCTTGTTGCCGATGACGTGAAAGGCATCAGTCTGCGCAACGTGACCTTCAGCGAGCCACAGGCCAAAGAGAAGAAACAAGTAGTGCTCTATCATTCAACCGAAAAGAAATAACCAAAATCGCGGAACTTATGAAATCAACTATATTCTACCGTATAGGCTTGGCCTGCATCATGGCAGCCTCTACCCTCTCCCTTCAAGCCAAAGACTATCAGGCTGTGGTGTTCGGAGCCAAGAGCGATGGCATCACCCTCAACACACGAGCCATTCAGCGAGCCATTGACCATATTGCAGCAGAAGGAGGCGGACGCCTTATCTTCACTGTAGGAAGGTATCGCACAGGCGCCATCCGCCTGAAGTCGAACGTAACGATTCATCTGGGAGGTGGCGCTACCTTGGTAGCCTCTTCCTCTATCTACGACATGCTCAACGATGACATGCCCCCTGCCCTTATCTCTGCCAAAGGCCAGAAGAACATTGCCATTACAGGAAGTGGCGTGATAGAAGGGAACAGCGATGCCCTTATCAGCAGTTGCACTGACCAGATACAGAAAGGTTATCTGCAAAAGAAAGATGTGCCTGCCGCTAATTATGCCTCCGCACGCAGTGACGGCAAAGAAGGTATGGTTCCTGCCCTTGTGTATTTGGAGGATTGCAGTGAGGTGAACATAAAGAATTTCATCATCCAAAATGTGCCCAACACAGCAGTCATTTTCAACAACTGCAAGAAGGTGAAAATGGATAAGGTGAACTTTTTCCAACTGCATGGGAATCTCCCCATCGTGAACTTCAACAGCACAGAAACCAGCTTCAACGGGATATACGTTGACGACAAGACACGTAAGAACACGATTGTCACAACATTCACCACCAGTAACAACACAAAGTAAACCAACGTGATTATTAGCCAGAATAGTATATGAAACACAAGCTATTTACAACGCTTGCCATTGTAGCCTTGCTGCTTCACGCAACATCAATGGCTGCCAAAGATTATTCCATGACGCTCTTTGGCATTAAGTCTGACGGTACGACCCTCAATACGCGCAGCATCCAAAAAGCCATCGACCATATCTCCGCCCAAGGAGGGGGCAGACTTGTATTTACCGTGGGACGTTATCTGACAGGTAGCATTCACTTGAAAGATAATGTTACCCTGCACTTGGGAGAGGGTGCGGTGATTGTGGGTTCCGTGAATCCATACGATTATGATTTGGTAGACAATGCCTGGTATGCCCTTATCATTGCCAAGAAACAAAACAACATCGCCATCACGGGTAAAGGAGTCATCGACGGACGAGGCAGGGAATTGGGCAACAACTTTCTTGACCAGGCCTGCAATGGCATCATCAACGATCCGCTGAAATTGGGTCGTGTGGCCAATCGTCCCAAACTCATTTATTTCCGGGAGTGCAAGAATGTACAGGTGAAAGGCATCCGTTTGCAGAATCCTGCCTTCTGGACCCAGACCTACGACCAGTGTGAGAATCTGCTGATAGACGGCATCTCGGTGCATAGTCGTGCTTATTGGAACAACGATGGTATTGACATCGTAGACTGTAACGGCGCACTCATCCAGAACTGCTATGTTGACGCTACAGACGATGCCATCTGCTTGAAATCGCATGATGCCAACAGCCTTTGTCAGAACATCACCGTTCGCCACAACAAGATGTGCTCGAGCGCAAGTGGCATCAAGTTCGGTACGGCTTCCGTGGGAGGATTCAAGAATATCCGTATCATCGACAACTTTGTTTTCGACACCTATCGCTCTGCCATCACCTTGCAGGCCGTAGATGGTGGCGAGATTGAAAATATTGTTGTCGACAGTTTGACATCCATCAATACCGGCAATCCTATCTATTTGGTAGTAGGCCAACGTCGGGCTGACGCACACCAACTTATTGAGATTGACAAAGAATTGAACCGCATCCGTCGTAGTAAACTTGCCAATGTGCGCATTTCCAATGTGTATGCAGAGGTGCCAGCTACCAAACCCGATGCCGGCTATGACTATGAAGGTCCTATTGAAGATTTGCCCCGCAACACCTCCCCGTCCAGCATCATCGGTTTGAAGGACAACCCTGTTCAAAACGTTACCATTGAGAATGTGGAAATCGTTTATCCCGGAGGAGGCGATCCCACCTATGCCAAGGTGGGCTTGGATGAACTCGACAAGGTACCCGAAATGCCTAAAGCCTATCCGGAGTTTTCCCAGCACAAAGAGCTCCCTGCCTGGGGCTTCTATGTACGCCACGCTAACAACATCAACTTCCGTAACATCAAATTGACCGCACGGAAGGCCGACTATCGTCCTGCAATCGTATACGATGACGTGCAGGGAGGCAGTCTTCAAAAGATAAAGGTAAACGAGCCCAAGTATGGAAAGAAACCCACTATCTATACCAACAATTGTTCGTCTATCAAACGATAACTTGTTGCTTCTTACCCGTCACCCATAAGCCGACAAAGGTGAGCATGCCATTGAGCATGAGCAGTTCATAGCCAAAACGATAGGCACTCACCGCTGTCACCCAGGTGTCAATACCCCAACATAGTAAGGGAGACGCTACCACAATATACGGTACAACCCTATCATTCACGGCCCGCTTTGTGAACAATGCCAACGCAAACATTCCCAAAAGCGGGCCGTAAGTATAGGAACACAGTACATAGATGGCATCCAACAAACTACTGCTATTCACAGCCCTGAAGAGTAAGATTGCTGCGGCAAAGACCACAGCAATGCCCACATGAGCACGCCTCCGCAACTGTTCGTCGTGGGGACGTTCACGCAAATCGACACAATAGGTTGTGGTGAGCGATGTCAAGGCTGAGTCGGCACTGGAGAACGAAGCGGCTACAATGCCAATGGTAAAGAACACCACTACAGCCTCACCCAACCGTCCTGTGGCGGCAAAGGCAGGCAACAAAGCATCGCCTGCAACCGACAGCCCTTCATGCTGTGCCAACGTCATCAGCAACACGCCCAACGCCAAGAAAAGCAAATTGGCAGGCAGGAAAGCCAATCCGTAACAACACATATCCTTACGGGCATCAGTCAAGGTTTTACAAGTAAGGTTCTTTTGCATCATATCCTGGTCCAGTCCTGTCATCACCACCACAATAAAAATACCACTTAGGAACTGCTTCACAAAATGCTGCCGCGAAAACCAGTCGTCAAACTCAAAGACACGACTATGCGAATCAGCCATCACCTTGCCAACGGCTTCTCCCAGGCTGAGGTGCAGGGCATCGGTAACATGCACAAGAATGAGCACCAAGGCAGTAAACATACATAGGGTTTGGAAAGTGTCTGTCCAAACCAATGTCTTTACCCCTCCCCTTCTCGTATAAAGCCATATCAAGGCCACCATAACCGCCACTGTCAACACGAAGGGAACACCCCATGCATCCAGCACAAACTGCTGCAACAGCATGCAAACCACATAAAAGCGCACGGCTGCTCCGGTAATCTTAGAGAGGAAAAAGAAGGAAGCACCCGCCCGATAAGAACGCTGCCCAAGCCGAATCCGCAAATAGGAATAGATGGTTGTCAGGTCGTAACGATAATAAATGGGTAGCAATACCAACGCCACCACCCAATACCCTACAGCAAAACCCATGCAGGTTTGCAAATAGGTCATATCGCTCGTTGCCGCCATTCCCGGAACAGAAATGAAGGTAACACCCGAGATGGAAGCCCCCACCATACCAAAAGCCACCATATACCACGGAGAACGACGGTTGGCTCTATAGAACGTGTCGTTGTCCGACCGCTTCGCAGTGAGTTTGCTGAAAACAAGGAGTATGCCGAAATAGGCAAGAATCGTAACGATAATAAGCATAATGATGCAAAGTTATTAATTTTTTCTTGCTTTTGCTGTAAAAGTCATTTTTTTTAGTAACTTTGTAACACTATAAACCCCATCTATCGCTTAGATTATATGACAAAATATACCATAGGAGCATTTATTGCTCTCTTTTGCCTGATGAGTTCCTGTGCCTCCCAGAAGTCGGGATGGCGCTTGTCTTGGCAAGAAGAGTTTGGCCAGAAGGGAAATTTTGATTCACGTGTGTGGAGCAAGATTCCGCGCGGAACAGCAGACTGGAATAACTATATGTCGGACTTAGACACGCTCTATGATGTGCGCAAGGGCAACCTGATACTACGCGGCATACAGAACCAGGGACAGGTGAACGACACAGCGGCCTATCTTACCGGTGGACTCTACACCAAAGGCAAGCAGACATTCATGGACGGCAGACTGGAAATCAGAGCCCGCCTCTTTGGTGCCAAGGGGGCTTGGCCGGCTTTCTGGTTGCTGCCTGAACACGGCAAATGGCCTAAAGGCGGTGAGATAGACATCATGGAGCGCCTGAACTACGACAGTATAGCCTACCAAACGGTACACTCACACTATACCTACACCCTCGGCATCAAGAATCCTCCCCACAGCAGCACCGGACGCATAGACCCCGATGGCTACAACGTGTATGCTGTGGAACTGTATGCCGACAGCCTTAGCTTTTACATCAACAACCAGCATACCTTCACCTATCCGCGCATTACAACAACACATGAGGGACAGTTTCCATACCATCAGCCCTTCTATCTGCTGTTAGACATGCAGCTGGGTGGCTCATGGGTGGGTGCCGTCGACCCCAAGCAGTTGCCGGTGGAGATGCACATCGACTGGGTGCGCTTCTATAAGAAACGGAAATAATATCATAACATACCCTTTACAACATCTTTCAGACTATGAACAGACAAAAGAAATTCTTACTGCAAGAAAATGAAATCCCCACGCAGTGGTATAACATTCAGGCCGACATGCCTAACAAGCCCATGCCACCGCTCAATCCTGCCACACACGAGCCACTGAACGCTGACGACCTGGCTCATATCTTCTCTCGCACCTGTAGTGTGCAGGAGTTAGACGCTGAACATGCCTGGATTGATATTCCTGAAGAAGTGCTCGACCGGTATAAGTTCTATCGTTCCACACCCTTGGTCAGGGCATACGAACTGGAAAAGGCTTTAGATACCCCTGCACATATTTACTTCAAGAACGAATCGACCAATCCCTTAGGCTCACATAAAATTAATTCTGCCATTCCGCAATGCTATTATTGCAAACAGGAAGGTGTGACCCATGTTACTACAGAGACGGGTGCCGGACAATGGGGAGCGGCATTATCTTATGCCGCCAAGACCTTTGGACTGGAAGCTGCCGTTTACCAGGTAAAGATTTCTCTCCAGCAGAAACCCTACCGCTCCTTTATCATGCGCACCTTCGGCGCAACGGTAGAAGGGTCGCCGTCTATGTCTACAAGGGCAGGAAAGAATATCATCACGGTCGACCCTACCCATCCCGGTTCATTGGGAACGGCTATTTCTGAAGCTATCGAACTGGCCACCACTACCCCTAACTGCAAATACACCTTGGGCAGTGTGCTCAACCATGTTTCCCTTCACCAAACCATCATTGGCTTAGAGGCCGAGAAACAAATGGCTATGGCAGGTGAATATCCCGACACGGTGATAGCTTGTTTCGGTGGTGGCTCGAATTTTGGGGGTATTGCATTCCCCTTCATGCGTCACAATCTGCAAAACGGCAAGCATACAGAGTTCATTGCTGCCGAACCTTCCAGTTGCCCTAAACTCACAAGAGGTAAGTTTGAATACGACTTTGGCGACGAGGCCGGATATACGCCCTTATTACCCATGTACACCTTGGGCCACGCTTTCAAACCGGCCAACATCCATGCGGGTGGCCTTCGCTACCATGGCGCCGGTATGATTATCTCGCAACTGATTAAAGATGGCTTGATGCATGGTGTGGATATTCCCCAAACAGAGAGCTTCAAGGCGGGTGTACTCTTCTCACGAACAGAAGGCATCATCCCTGCCCCGGAAAGTTGCCATGCCATTGCTGCCACCATCCGTGAGGCTGAGAAATGCAAACAAACAGGCGAGAAGAAGGTTATCCTCTTTAATCTGAGTGGCCATGGCTTGCTCGATATGGTTTCATACGACCAATATATCAACGGCGACTTGCAGGATTACACCTTGAGTGATGAGGATATTGCCCGGTTCCTGCAAACTGTTCCCAAGGTAATCGAGTAGGAAGATAATAAAGAGGATATACTTCTCGGGCAAAGAAGTATATCCTCTTTCTAAAAAATCTCAGGTCAGACCTTACGTGGAGTGCACGTTCAGCACTATAAAGGTTGATATACCCCCAACTCTGCTATTCCAGGATAGCCCGAGTATTGGGTAATGGTAACCCTCACCTTTGCCATCATCCTTGCAGGAAAGGTATGAATCTTGACCCGATTCTGCGTAGTGGTTTCCCCTTCAAAGATGGTTTCCCAATTGCCCTGCATGGTCTTACATTCTATGCGATAGGCTTGAATCACCCTGTTTTTTGCAGGCTCTGTCAGCACCACCTTATCCGCCACACAATCACGTCCCAAATCCACCTCCCAATAAGGATTCTTCACTTCGGGCATACCATACCATGCTGTTTTATAATCGTTGTCGTTGGCAAAGTCCATAATACAAATATCATAGCTCCACGATGCTTCTGCCGGCATGCCAAGCGCCAGATTGCGCCCTACAATAGGCGCTTCGCAAACAGGCACCGGATAGGTGTTCTTCACATCCTTGGCACAGAGCGCCCCAATCTCTTTCAATGTCTGCAAGGCATTGTTGTCAATCAAACCATCGCGGTTAGGCGCAGCATTGAGCACAAAACTACAATGTGCCTTGCCATAGGGTATCAATATTTTCTCCACCAATTGCTTGGCACTGCGCAAGGTATCGGTAGGCATACTCTCTTTCCAGAACCAGGTGCGCTGCAAAGGCAAGCATGCCATGGCAGGCAACTTATTGGTTGCCGCATCAATAAACTGTCCGGCTCCTTGCTCATAGAATTTGATGTCGCTGTAGAAGAGTTCCTCGCGCGGATACTTATGCGAATTCATATCGATGACAAGGCAGTTGGGTTGCAACGATTTCACCAACTTATAGATTTCCGGAAACGACACCTCCTCATAGGAGATACGCGACCACGGTGCATCCCATCCATCGAAAAGGATGGCTGTCACTTCTCCATAGTTCGTCAGCAGCTCTTCCAACTGCTGTTTCACCATCTCTATCTTTTTTTGCGTAATGAGATGCGGGCGCAGCCTGTGGTGGGTGTCTAAGATAGAGAAATGGAACACCACCTTCAACCCTTCCTTACGGAAAGCCTCACAGTATTCCTTCACGATGTCACGCCCAAAGCGTGAATGCATGATGGTGTAATCGGTGGTATGGCTATCCCACAAACAAAGACCGTTGTGATGCTTTACCGACAGACAGCCATAAGCCATGTGGGCAGACTTTGCTGCCTTGGCCCACTGCCTGCAGTCGAGCTTCGGTGCATCGATAATGGTAGCAGCTTGGTCGGGGTCACTCCAATCGGCCTCCACATAGGTGGGCACACCAAAATGTGTGAACAGTCCAAAGCGCAAATCTTCAAACTCTTGCTGTAGTTGATGCAGAGGCTTGACCTGTGCCTGCACAGCCACTGCCACCAAGAGCGCAGTCAAAAAGGCTGCCATTCGTTTCAACTTCATTTTCTCCATCGGTTTCATTTTAAAACGGATTAATTTTTCGGGTTATCATTATTTTTTTGTATTTTTGCAATGTGTTCCCACATAATCTGATTTGCATATATGGTACTTAACAAAGACAAGAATCTCAAACTATATCATTCTATCAGTGAAACAGCCCAACTCATTGGGGTTAATGAGAGTACGCTACGCTATTGGGAAAAGGAATTTCCGCAATTACGTCCCAAGGTACAGACCCTGAATAAAGTAAGGCAATACAGCGATGCCGACATAGAGCTTCTCAAAACCATCTATAGTCTGGTAAAGGTGAGAGGTTTCAAACTGGCTGCTGCCCGTAAGGTGATAGCCCAGAACAGGGCGGGTGCCGACCGTAGCAGTGAAGTTCTTGAAACGCTCATCTCTGTGCGCGATCAACTGAAAGATTTAAAAAGCAAGCTCGATGGCATTGTATAAGGCACGCTAAAGGATTATCAGGCCGTTACCATCACCCTTCCCTTTTCATATAAAGCCCAGTAACGGATGGCGGCAAACAACTCCTGTTGCCCAAGCCAATCCGTCGCTGGATATTTTTTCTACACCTTATGGTTACGATAGTCTTTGCACCTCCTGCAATCCTTCTATCTGGCGCAAACTATCCATAATCAAACGGAGTTCATCCCTATCGTGCACCCGCAGTTCAATACTGCCATCAAAGATACCATCCTTTGCCGCCATGGTCACTTTACAGATATTGATATTGAGCTGATCGGATATCACATTGGCCACATCACGCATCATACCCTTCCTGTCAATACCCTTGATTTCCACCGTAGCATCGAAGAACAGCTTTTTGTGCATGTCCCATTTCGCATCCAGAATACGATTGCCATAGCTCGTCTTCAGTTTACTTGCCACCGGACAATTGCGCTTATGGATTTCTATGCGGTTCTTGTTGTCGATATATCCTAAGATATCATCCCCCGGAATGGCATGACAACAACGCGGGAAGATATACTTGTCGATATGCCGTTCAGAAATGACACACGGTTTTTTCTTATCAAAACCCTCCTTGACGATGAGCAATGACGATTTAGGCTCTTTCTTCTCCTTTTGCTTGTCATGCCCCAAGAACGGCACATACTTCAACCAGTTTCTGCCCTTGGCATCCTTGCGGTTCTTGCCATTCAGTTCGTCGAGGTCCTTCTCTCCCAACAACACGGTGCGGTCACCGATAGCCTGCAACAACGACTCATGCTTCTGCAAGTCATGAAACTCACACAACCTGTCTAACACAGCCGTGGTGAGTTCCATCTCATGTGCCTTCAACCATTCCTTCAGCACCTCCTCACCTTTCTTCTGCACCTCCCGGCTGTCTCTTCTTAGAATGGCCTGTATCTTCCCTTTCGCCTTCGCAGTAGACACAAACGTGATCCACGAAGGCTGCACATGCTGCGATTTCGATATCAGAATCTCCACCTGGTCACCACTTTGCAGCCTATGGCTTAAAGGCACCAGTTTATGGTTCACCTTGGCCCCTATACAATGGCTGCCCAGGAAGGTATGAATCTGGAAGGCAAAATCCAGTGCCGTACATCCTGCCGGCATGGTTTTGATTTCTCCCTTCGGTGTAAACACGAATATTTCAGAAGCAAAGAGATTCAGCTTGATGGCATCCAAGAAATCCATGGCATCAGGCTGCGGGTCATCGAGAATCTCCTTAATGGTACGCAGCCAGTTGTTGAGTTCCCCTTCATCTTCCTGCACATCACTTCCCTCCTTATAGATCCAATGCGCAGCAAACCCTTGCTCAGCCACCTCATCCATGTGATCCGAACGAATCTGCACCTCAATCCATCTACCCTGTTTGCTCATGAGCGTCACATGCAATGCCTGATAGCCATTCGCCTTCGGGTGGTTGAGCCAGTCACGCAATCTGTCAGGATGCGACTTATAAATCTTGCTGATGGCCACATAAATATTAAAGCACTCGTTGATTTCCTCATTACGGTCTGCCGGCTGGAAGATAATGCGCACCGCCAGCAAGTCGTATATTTCGTCAAACGTCACATGCTTGCTTTGCATTTTATTCCAAATGGAGAACGGACTCTTCACACGGGCCTTGATTTCATATTTCACACCCATCTTGTCCAACGCCTCCTTGATAGGAGCCGTAAACTCCTCAAAGAGTTTGTCGCGCTGTTCCTTGGTGAAATTGAGTTTGTTGGTGATATCGGCATACTCCTCGGGATGCTCAAAGCGGAAGCTGAGATTCTCCAGTTCCGTCTTGATTTTGTTCAATCCCAATCTGTTGGCCAGCGGTGCGTAAATATAGAGTGTTTCTCCCGCAATCTTATATTGCTTGTTGGGTGCCTGCGACTCTAAGGTGCGCATGTTGTGCAGACGGTCGCAAATCTTGATGAGAATCACACGAATATCATCGCTCATGGTGAGCAAGAGTTTCTTGAAATTCTCTGCCTGTGCCGATGCGTGCTCACCGAAGATACCACCGCTAATCTTTGTCAGTCCGTCAACAATCTGCGCTATCTTGGCTCCGAAGATGTTCTCTATATCCTCTACCGTATAGTCCGTATCTTCCACCACATCGTGCAACAGCGCCGCACAAATACTTGTGGAACCCAGTCCCATCTCTCCGCAGGCTATTTGTGCCACGGCAATGGGGTGCATGATATAGGGTTCTCCCGATAGGCGTTTCACGCCCTTATGCGCCTGTCGCGCAAAATTGAACGCTTTGTTAATGATATCAACCTTCTTTCTGTGTCGCGATGCCAGATAGGTATCAATCAGATGTTGGAAGGCCTCATCAACCATTCTATCATACATGTTCTCTCTCTCATTGTTTTCTTGCGAGTCCATAGGCCATTCATGTTTTTAAGGTGAGAAGTAAATGAAATGTGGGGGCTGCTACTTAACCCTGATTTTCTTTCCCGCACGTATATTCGTTCCGCTTATTTTGTTCAGTTTCTTTAGTTTGGCAACCGTAGTATGATTGCGTGCCGCTATTTCCGACAAGGTATCGCCCTGACGGATGGTAACACTCTTTCCCCTGCTACGGCTACGGCTACTCTTCTTGCTCTTCTTGCTCTGCTGCTCCACATACTCCTGGTTCACAGCCACCGTCGAGCGCCTGCTCAGCAAACTGTCTGTTTGATAAGCATATATAGCTTCTTCATTGTCGATAAACAGATTCACCTTTGTCGATGGCAACTTGATGATAGAAGGCTTGGTACTGCCATTCACAATGTTCCTGCGATACTGTGGATTGAGCTCCTTCAATTGGTCCACACTCATGTGCAATACCTGCGCTATCTGTTCAAAGTGCACATCGCGATGCACCGTCACCGTATCAGTCTTGGCAGGCAGTTCAGTCACCATCGGACAGATATTGTGCTCACAATAATAGTTCATGATATAATTGGCAGCAATGAATGCCGGCACATATCCTCTTGTTTCCTTAGGCAGGAAAGGATAAATCTCCCAATAGTCGGTTTTCCCTTTTGCACGGTGTATCGCCTTGTTGATATTCTCAGGACCGGTGTTATAGGCAGCAATCACCAGATTCCAGTCACCGAATATCTTATACAAATCGCTGAGATAATGTGCCGCAGCATAGGACGCCTTGATAGGATCCTTGCGCTCATCAACCAGCGAGTTTACCTCCAATCCATAATTCTTTCCTGTTGCAAGCATGAACTGCCACAATCCCGTAGCACCCACACGCGACACAGCCTGAGGATTGAAGGCCGACTCTATGACCGGCAAATATTTCAGTTCGAGTGGCAAGCCATAGGTTTCCAAGGCTTGTTCAAAAATAGGGATGTAGAAATTCTGTGCTCCCAACATGAAGCTTACCGACCTACGCAATCTGCCACTATAGCGGTCAATGAATTTCTGCACGATATCGTTATACGGCATCTCAATAATCGAGGGCAACCGTTTCAACCGTTCCATATATTCTTCCTTTGTATAAACAGGATTGACATCAGGAAGATTACAGTCGGTATCGGGTTTGAGATAGGTTTTGGCATTATACAAATGCAAGAGGCTATCCACCTCTGTGAGCATACCCTCAGGCAGGTCGATCACCTCTTCCTTTCCTTGGGCATTCATAACCTTTATTTCCGTTTCCACCTGTTGTGCCCACATCATTCCTCCCTGCAGGCCACAGGCCACAATGAGCATATATAATTTCTTCTTCATTCCTTTTTTCGTATCGCAATCTTTTTTGTTGTTATATATATATAATAAGGTGTACACCCATCCGGTTCCACCGGCATCATCTATTCTACTCTCTCCGTTCAGAAGTTCAAGGCACATTGCACACCCCACGCTCCTGTTTCCAACGGATTCCTTGCCATACCCTGTCCCGAAGCCTTCATGCTTGCAGGTGTCACCCGCAAACTTAAGTCTTTCGATATGTCAAACTCCGAGAGCGAAGCATCCACATAGGCATCCACCACCGAGAGCAGATAAACTCCTATCATGGAAAAGAGACTCAAATCACGCCATTTCCGATAACGGTCCTTTCTTTTTTTGAAAGTATTCTTGTAATATTCCAGGTTAGATTCATCAACCTTATTTCCCAGATGCAGAAACTGGTTATAGCTCTGTGTGTTGGGGTCGTCGTCCATAATATCCAGATAAGCCTGCGAATAGTCTTTATACATCATGTTGTTCCAACGCATGGCATAGGCACAGCCCACAAAGCCTCCATACACAAGGGGGAGTTTCCAATATTTGCGGTTGTATATTTGTCCTGCTCCCGGCAACACCAAGGCCAGCCACAATGCTTTCTTTGAATCCGGACGCCAGGTGCTCCAATCGCGTCCTTTACGCATCTTTATCCCTGCCAGCGAATCCAACGAGGCCAACGCAGCGTCTGTGCCCGCAGGCAACAAGGTATCTTTCTTCGCCAACAAGGTATCTTTCTTCAATGCCAACGAGTCTTTCTTCATAGCCATCCTATTGGTGTCAACAGCCAGAGGGTCTATTTTCAAAGGCACCGATGCCTTTTGCTTCATCGGTGTATAACTTTGCTGTGCCCCTGCGCTGACAGGTGCCCATAGGGCTATCATGACTACTGCCCATTGCACGATGAGAATACGGAAGCTATGCACGATTCTTCAACCTTTCAGTTTATCAAAAATACCCATCAGTCTCACCAGTTCATCCTCATTGGCAAACGGAATACTGATTTTCCCCTTTCCTTTCGACGAGCAGGTTAACTGTATCTTTGTTCCCATCATTCCAGAGAGTTCACGGGCCAACACATCAAATCTCTCCACCGGCGACACCACCGGCACACTTTCGCCCCCTTCCATGGAATCCAACTTCTTGAGGCGCTTCACCAAGGCTTCCACCTTGCGCACCGAATAGCCGTTTTTGATAATCTCCTTGAAAAGCTTGATTTGTTGCGACGGACTGTCGAGCGAGAGCAATGCCCTGGCATGCCCCATGTCAATCAGCTTCTTCTGCAAGGCCATCTGCACCTGTGCCGGCAGTTTCAAGAGTCGGAGATAGTTTGTAATGGCCGTTCTGCTTTTTCCTACCCGTTCACTCACCTTCTCCTGTGTCATGCCCTCCCCTTCCAAGAGGTGCTCATAGGCCAAGGCTATTTCAATGGCATTGAGGTCTTCGCGCTGAATGTTCTCCACCAGTGCCATTTCCATCACCTGCTCATCTCTGATGGTGCGTATATAAGCAGGAATGGTTGCCAACCCAGCCATCTGCGAAGCCCTCCATCTGCGCTCACCGGCAATAATCTGATAACTATTGTCGGCCACCTGTCGGAGCGTGATAGGTTGTATGATGCCTATCTCACGAATGCTCGAAGCCAGTTCCTGCAATGCCTCTTCATCAAAATCATGACGGGGCTGCCCGGGATTGGGCACGATGTGCTCAATAGGCACCTCATTGATGGTCGATGACCCTCCTGTTTTCACACTCTCTGTCGAGATGAGTGCATCAAGCCCTCTTCCCAACGCATTGCTCTTCGATGTGGTTGTAAACTTCTTATGTACGGCCATTCTTTCTCTTCCTTTTGCCTGATTGGATGATTATGAGCTGTTCTTCTCTTAGCTGTTCTTGCGTATAATTTCCTCTGCCAACTTCAAGTGGTTCTTGGCACCAGCCGACTCGGCATCGTATAGGATGACGGGCAGACCATGACTCGGACTCTCGCTGAGCTTCACATTACGCTGAATTACGGTGGTAAACACCAATTCCTGGAAATGACGCTTCACCTCATCATAAATCTGGTTGGCCAAACGCAGACGACTGTCATACATCGTCAAGAGGAATCCCTCTATTTCCAACCTCGGATTCAGTTTGCTCTTGATAATCTTGATGGTGTTGAGGAGCTTGCTGATACCCTCGAGTGCAAAATACTCACACTGCACCGGAATAATCACTGAATCGGCAGCGGTGAGCGCATTCACGGTAATCAATCCCAATGAAGGCGAACAGTCAATCAGAATAAAATCATATTCAGCCCGCACCGGTTCCAGCACCTCCTTTATCACCTTCTCTCTGTTCTCCACATTGAGCATCTCAATCTCCGCTCCAACAAGGTCGATATGACTGGGCACAATATCCAAGCCGTCGATATCTGTCGTATAGATAGCTTCATGCACATCCGTATGGTCGATGATACACTCATACAGCGAACAATCCACTTCGTTGAGGTCAACTCCCAATCCACTCGATGCGTTTGCCTGTGGGTCGGCATCCACTACCAGAACCGTTTTTTCAAGTGTGGCAAGCGATGCGGCAAGGTTGATGGTGGTCGTGGTTTTACCCACGCCTCCCTTCTGATTGGCTAAAGCAATGATTTTTCCCATTTTGTTCAGCTTTCTTTTCCTTATTTAGTGTGCAAAGTTACATATTTTGCATGAGAAAGTGCAATTCTTTCCTCTTTTTTCGTACTTTTGCATCCAAATCTTAGCATATTTTCTGAATTATGGGGAGAACAAAAGTATGAAGAAAAGAATTCTTATAGCCAACGATGATGGCTTCCAGGCTCCGGGCATCCGTGCCTTAGCCTCTATGATAAGTGATTTGGGCGATGTTACAATCTGCGCACCCGATGGTCCCCGCTCTGGTTTTTCCCGTGCTTTCTCTGCCGCAGTACCGCTTCGCCTGAAACGCCAGAGCAACCTCAACGACGTAACGGTATGGTCTTGCAGCGGCACCCCTGTCGATTGCGTCAAACTGGCTGTCGACCAACTCTATGAGGGCAAACAGCCCGACCTTGTCTTGGGAGGCATCAATCATGGCGACAACTCTACGGTCAACAGCCACTACTCCGGCACTATGGGTGTAGCGATTGAGGGTTGTCTGAAAGGCATTCCTTCTATTGCCTTCTCGCTTTGCGACCATAACGAGCAGGCCCCCATGGCCCATCTCCAACCTTATGTGTGCCATATTGTCCAACAGGTATTAAACCACGGTTTGCCCAAAGGTGTATGCCTCAATGTAAACTTCCCCACCACACCGCCCTTCCAAGGCATGCGCATTTGTCGCATGACGCAAGGCCAATGGGTGAACGAAGTAGTGGCAGCGCGCCATCCTGCAGGCTTTCCCTATTATTGGCTGGTAGGCAACTATCAGAATGAAGAGCCTGAAGCTGCCGACACCGACCAGTGGGCACTCAGCCATGGCTATGTTGCCGTTACACCCACCCGTATTGATGTCACGGCTTATGAAGCCTTCTCCCAACTCGAAACACTGTTGTTATGAAATACTATCTCATTGCCGGTGAAGCCAGTGGCGACTTGCATGCGAGTCACCTCATGCGTTCCCTTCTCACTTACGACCCACAGGCCTCGTTCCGTTTCTTTGGTGGCGACCTCATGGCAGCCGTAGGGGGCACACGTGTCAAGCATTATCGCGAACTCGCCTATATGGGCTTTGTTCCTGTGTTGCTGCATCTGCGCACCATATTCCGTAACATGGCTTTGTGCAAGGACGATATTCGGCAATGGCAACCGCATGCGGTAATCCTCATCGACTATCCGGGCTTCAATCTCAACATTGCCGCCTTTGTCCGCAAGCAGCTGCATATTCCGGTTTATTATTACATCTCCCCCAAGCTATGGGCATGGAAAGAATGGCGCATCAAGAATATCCGTCGTGATGTTACCGAACTCTTTTCCATCCTTCCCTTCGAAGTACCTTTTTTTGAAGAGAAGCACCATTACCCCATCCACTATGTGGGCAATCCCACGGCCGATGAGGTGAGGGCCTTCCGTGCCAGCTACCATGAGTCGGCACAGGCTTTTGCCCAACGCCACCACCTGCCCGACCGTCCTGTCATAGCATTGTTGGCTGGTAGCCGCCGCCAGGAAATCAAAGACAACCTGCCTGCCATGTTGGCAGCCACACGTCCGTTGGCCGACCATTACACCTTGGCCATTGCCGGTGCCCCGGGCATTGAGTTGTCGTACTACAACCAGTTTATGCAAGACTATGATGTGCAGGTAGTGCCCAACGACACCTATGCCCTCTTGGCCCATGCCCAGGCAGCCCTTGTCACCAGTGGTACAGCCACCCTCGAAACAGCCCTCTTCGAGGTGCCGCAGGTAGTGTGCTACAAAACACCCCTGCCCCACCTCATCCGCTTCGCTTTCAACCATATCATCAACGTCAAATACATCAGTCTCGTCAACCTCATAGCCGACTGCGAAGTGGTTCCCGAACTGTTGGCCGACCGCTTCTCGGTGCAGAACATCGCATCCCATCTCAGTCAACTGCTTCCCGGAGGCAAGGGTCGCGAAGCCCAACTACAGGGTTATGCCGAAGTGCGTAAACGCTTGGGCCATGCAGTAGCTCCCGACAATGCAGCACGGTGCATGGTGCAACTTTTAAGCAATTCCTGCGGGAAACGCTTCGCACAATGAAAAAAATACCGTACCTTTGCACCCAAAAATAAAACAATAAGAATAAACCCTATACAGATGATGACAGCAAATGAAATCCGCGAGTCCTTCAAGCAGTTTTTTGCTTCAAAAGGACATACCATCGTCCCTTCTGCTCCGATGGTGGTAAAAGACGACCCCACGCTCATGTTCACCAATGCGGGCATGAACCAGTGGAAAGACATTATACTCGGAACAAGAGACCCTGAGCCTCGTCGCAGGGCCGACTCCCAGAAATGCCTTCGTGTTAGCGGCAAGCATAACGACCTCGAGGAAGTGGGTCACGACACCTACCACCATACCATGTTTGAGATGCTTGGCAACTGGAGCTTTGGCGATTACTTCAAGGAGGGTGCCATCGACATGGCATGGGAATATCTGGTCGACGTGTTGAAACTCGACCCTGCCGACCTCTATGTCACCGTATTCGAAGGAAGTGAAGAAGAGGGCCTCCAACGCGATGACGAGGCTGCCGGCTATTGGCTGAAACATGTGCCTGCCGACCATATCATCAACGGCAACAAACACGACAACTTCTGGGAGATGGGCG
>CAMAMZ010000010.1 GCA_945837185.1 uncultured Bacteroidales bacterium
GGTAAGGTGAGCAACAAGGGTATTGAGGTAACTCTGCACTCTGTGAACATCAATGGCGACGGTAAAAACAGCGTGCGTTGGGAATCGAATGTAACTTTCGACCTGAACCGTAACAAGATTATGAGCCTTTATGGCAAAAACTGGAAGGGAGAGGAAGCCGATGATGTGGCTAACTTCCATACCTATGGTCCGCAGTCGTACTACGCACTGATGGTAGGACGCTCTATTACCGCTGCTTACGATTTGAAGAAATTAGGTATCTTCCAGAGTCAGACCGAAATCGACAACTACACATGGACCAATCCTGAAACAGGTGCTGTGCAGAAGATTCAACCCGATGCCAAACCGGGTGACGTGAAGTTCCAAGACTGGAACAACGATGGTAAGATTTCTGCTGAAGACCGTCATTGTGTTGGTGACCAAGACCCACTCTTCACCATGAACTTCGGCAACACCATCAGCTATAAGAACTTCTCACTCTATTTCAGCTTCCGTTGGATGCCTGGTAGCGACACCCACTTCTTGGGCTACGACCCTATGGCATGGGGACCCACAGGTGGCAGTGGCAACCAGCTTGACCGTGTGAGCCCATGGCGCGAAGACAACAAGAACAACGATTATCCTCGTTATGGTTGGAGCAACACCTACGATTACCTCTGGTGGAACAGCCGTGGCTTCCTCAAACTGAAGGATTTGGTGTTCTCTTACAACTTCGACCGCGACCTGATTGCTCCTCTCGGCCTTACAAGCCTGCGTGCGTATGTTTCGGGTACCGACCTCTTCACCATCACCAACTGGTCAGGTCTTGATCCGGAAACAGGTGGTACCATCGCTGCCGGTGCCGCATCAACCAAGTATGCCAGCAATGGTTCATACCGCACGATCACATTCGGTCTTAACGTGACATTCTAACACATTTAAAAAGACATCAACTATGAAAATAACAAAACAGATATTGGGTATTGTCGCACTTGGTGCGATGAGCCTTTCCCAGACCGCATGCCAAAGCGACTCCGACTTCCTGGAGGAGCACTCTTACCAGTTTGACGATCAGGGTATGTTCAATTCTGAGAGCGAAATTGCCATGGCTATCAACGCCTGCTACCAAAAGGTTAACTATCTGGTACTGGGCCAAACCCACGGCTACCACTCTTATATGCTTACAGGTGTTGGATTGGATACTTACTGCGAGAACAACTCCAACGACTGTTTCTCTAACTGGACCAAGCTGACCTCCGCTAATGGTTACAGCCGCCACTGGTACAACGAAACATTCTACTTGGTGAATCGTGCCAATACGGCTATAGATGCCATCATGAACAAGAACATCAAGTATTCTACCGAGGCCAAGAAGAACGAACTTCTGGGTGAGGCCCGCTTCTTCCGTGGATGGGCTTACCGCGTTCTGGCCGGTATGTTTGGCAATGTGCCAATCCTCGATGGTCCTACCAAGACCATTGAAATGGGTTACAAGCCCAACACCCGTCAAGAGATATGGGAGTTCTGCTATGAAGACTTCAAGTTCGCAGCCGAGAACATGGCTACCACAGAGCGCGCTCAGGGTTGTGTTACACGTGCCGCTGCCGACCACATGTTGGCTGAAATCTGTCTGGCTCTCGGCAAGTTTGACGAGGCTATCGCAGCTGCCTCACGTGTCATTGACGGCCATGATGGCGACTATCACCTCATGACAACCCGCTTCGGTCTTGAGGCTGCCAATGCCACCGACTACTATGGCAATGATATCAGCGCTGCCAAGGGTGGTGCTTACTGGGATTTGTTCCGTGTGCCTGGCAATGGCTCCGGCAATACCAACCAAGATTATAAGGTAAATGGCAATATGGAGGCCCTTTGGACCAGCCAGTTCAAGGTAGGACAGTATGCTGCCGGTGGTAGTGGTGACGCCTGGTGGCGTATGCGCAACAACACCATGGAGGGTGACTTCATGAGCAACAAGGTACGCTATGCCGGTACAACCCGCAAACTGGGTGATGCTACCATCTACCTTTGGGGCGACGACGCTGCCTGCTATCCTGTAGGTGTACAGGGAGGTTCCAGCACCAAGGGTGCTTCTGCCACAGCTTCTAACCGATATGTTGCCAACAACACACGCGACTCTATCGGTGGCGGTTATGCCTACGGAAGCAACCGCAACTATCCTTGCCGCTATATCTTCGACCCACAGGAGCCTGGTTATATTTGGGCCAAGGCTACCGATCCCGCACAGCCTGGCAAAGAGGATATCCGTGGTTCAGAAATCATGATGCAACGTGACTGGTATACACCTTCTGGCAGAAAATGGTCTGAGATTTACAAAGAGGCCAAGGCGCGCGAGGCTGCTGCCATAGGCACAGAGAACGAGAGTGTTTACAAACTCTCTGGTGGCGACACTATCGATATCTTCCCACGTTTCTGGAAGTTTGCCCAGAACAGGCACCCCAATGGCGATGTCAAAGAGTGTGAGTATGAGCCTTACATGATTCGTATCGCAGAGACCTACCTGTTGCGTGCTGAGGCTTATTTGGCCAAGGGTCTCAAGGACAAGGCTGCCGATGATATCAATGTAATCCGCGACCGTGCCAATGCACCACGTTGTACAGCTGCTGAGGTAGACATCGACTACATCCTCGACGAGCGCACACGTGAGCTCTTTGGTGAGGAGCATCGTTTCGTAACTTTGAACCGTCTGTCATGCAATCCTAATTGCGGCAGTTACGTTACTTCCAAGTATCCTACCCAAAACGAGACATCCAGCAATACGCTTTACGAGCGTGTACGCAAATATGGTGTAAGCTTTGTAAATGAGACCGAGAGCAGCAATGCTGATAAGGGCCGCATGAAGGTAGAATATACCAAGAACGACGGTACCAAAGGCATACGCTACCAGTCGAATATCAAGCCTTACAACTACCAGCAGCCAATTCCTGACGATGTAATCAAGTCTAATTCGGGTGCTGAATATCCGCAGAACTACGGTTACTAATTCGCAGTAGCGGTTATAAGAACCATTTGAATATTCAATGATTTGGGGGCAGCGAAAATTATTCGCTGCCCCCTTTGTGTTTGCTTCCCATGGAGTCAACGCAGCACCACTTGTAATTTTAAGGCTACATTCTGAGGAAAAACCTGCCCATAAGGCGTCTATTTCAGATTATATTTGTATTTTTGCCATGGAGTTTGGATTTTGTGGGAATTTGTTGCGATAATAAGTCATACGAAGTCCTGAATATGCAATAATACGGCACTTTATTAACTTTTGCATGAGTAAAAATCTTTATCAATTACAGAACATACTATCAGTTGTTGTTCTAATATACGGAATATGGCTTTCTCCTATGCTTTATGCACAAGGGGCGTTGAGGCGTGATATGTTGATGCTCACCAACATCAATACCAACCGAGGCTTGTCGTCGGCTCGAGTCTATTCTATTATGCAAGCATCAGATGGAGCCATGTGGATTAGCACCAAGAGTGGTGTAGACAGATTTAACGGGCAGATGGTGAAGAATTATGAACTTACTACTGACAAACTGTATAGCGATGTGAGTGGTGGCAGAAACTTTAAGTTGTTTAAAGATGCCCACCAGCGATTTTATGCTTACGACAACAAAGGTAAGCTCTATATATATAATAAGGTGTCCGACAATTTTGTTTTGGTTTATGATTTGATGAAGGTACTGGGGGTGGCTGTTGTGGTGAACGAGATTATAGCGGATACCTACGGCTATTTATGGATAGCTATGGACAAGGGAGTATACCAGGTTCCTGCTCCCGCTGCAAACGAAGCCATGCCTTTAAACCAACTTCCTATAAAAGAGAAGGGAAGGCATCTACTCAAAGGACTTTATGTAAACCACCTTCGTTTTGTAGGGCAAACGCTGCTTGTAGGCTCGTCAAAAGGGGTACTTGCCTATTTGCCACAAAAAGAAACGTTAAAAACCATTCTGCCCGGTTGTGCAGTACTGTCTTCTTATCATGATGCTGCAACACATCAGCTGTGGTTGGGCACCTTCCATAATGGCATTAAGATTATTGACGATCGTACTTGGCAGCCCATACCGATGTCTATAACTTTCAAGGGAATACCGAATATTCCGGTGCGTTCTATGATTTCATACAATGGGCAAACTGTGTTAATAGGTATTGATGGTGCTGGCGTGTATGCTTACGACAAGCAAAGTAAGCAAATCTCCCTTTTACTCAATACCGATGGCCGGCCTGATAATGCCTTGCAAGGGAATGGAGTCTATACGCTGTACTGCGACCAATTGGGCGACTTATGGATAGGTTCTTATTCAGGAGGTGTTGATTTGGCTATACCCATGGTGCATACGCTTGAGTTTGTACGCCACGAGTATCTAAGCAACCAGTCTATCATGGATAATAGTGTAAATGATATTTTGCAAGGTAATGACGGCAGGATTTGGTTTGCGACGGACAAGGGTATCAGTGTTTACGATGAGCATACGCATCTATGGCATCATGGCTTACACAACAAGGTGGCCTTGACGCTCTGTCAGACACACGATGGCAGAGTCCTTGTGGGCACCTATGGTCATGGGGTGTATGAGATGCATGCAGATGGCAGTGCTGTATCTGTATACTCGCAGGCCAATGGCTACTTGCAGACGGATTATGTATACGCTCTTTACAAGGATAGCGATGGCGATTTGTGGATTGGCTGCCTGGATGGTAATTTGGTTCATATCACTCCCACAAAGGTTAGCTATTTGCCTGTTGAGGAAGTGCAATGTATCGCAGCGTCGCCTGATGGACTGTTTGTAGATGTAGGCACCTCTCATGGATGCTATCGTATCAACAGGAAATCGCATCGTTTCACACGGTTTTACTATCCAGAGGAATTTCCTGATTGCGACTACAATTACTATGTAAATTCGATAGCTTATCAAGATGGGCACCATGTGTGGATAGCCACAGACGGAGGAGGGCTTTGTCTGTATAATCTGCATAATAAAAAGCCTCGCTTTTATACCGTAAAGGATGCTCTGCCATCTAATAATGTCTATGCCTTGACAAAAACACCTGAGGGAGAAGTGTGGTTGAGTACGGACAAGGGACTGGCATTTGTAGATAAAGACAAGGTGGTAAACGTGAACTTGTTTGATGGCATGGAATCTGAGTATAAACGTATGTCGTGGGCTCGCACCCATGACGGGAGAATCATCTTTGGCAGCAACAATGGCGCGGTGATACTTTCGCCCCATTTTGCCAAGAAACTTGATTACGCTGCACCTCTTCAAATTCGTAGCATCGAGATAGAGGGAATCAACCATACGGAACAGGCTAATCAACGACTCTATGACATGTTGCAGGCAGGAAAGTTAAGGCTCAGCCATGCGGAAAATACTTTAGTAATATCATTTGAGAGTATCAATTACCAGTATCAGCAAGACATACAGTACCAATACTATCTTGAAGGATACGACCATCAATGGAGCAATCCTTCTGCTGAGCAACAGGTAAGATTTGCCAATTTGCCTGCGGGTAGCTATACGCTATATGTCAAGTCCATAGGTAGAAGCAACGGAAGGATTTTGGGCTTGACTTCGTTGCGTGTGCAAATATTGCAGCCATGGTGGAATACCTGGTGGGCATGGCTTGTTTATCTCAGTTTGTTGGTTACTATGTTTTATCTCGGATGGGATTATTACAGAGAGCGACTGCATAGAAAATACAACGATGAAAAAATCAAGTTCTTTGTAAATACAGCCCATAACATTCGGACACCCTTGAGTTTGGTACTGGCCCCTCTTGCCGATTTGGCCAAGGACGATGCATTGGGCGAGAATAGTAGAAACTTTTTGAAATTGGCACAGCGCAATGGTTATAAGCTTCTACAAATGATTAATGAACTCCTGGATTTCCAGAAGATAGACCACACAAAGGGGGGAATGATTCAACTACAGAATGTTGATTTGGTGGTTTTATTGCGTCAGCAGGTAGATAAATTCATGCTGTCTGCAGAAGAGAAGCAAATATGCTTGAGATTAGGAAACTGTCCGGCACAAATCTTGAAAACCGATGTAAAAATAGTAGACTTGATTTTTGAGAACCTCCTTTCCAACGCTGTAAAATATACACCTGCAGGGGGAACCATTGAAGTGTCAGCTTCTGTTGACATGAAGAAAAGACAGGTAGGAATATATGTAATCGATACGGGTATGGGTATTCCGAAAGCTGAAACAAAGTTTATTTTCCAGAACTTTTTTCGAGCTTCCAATGCGGTAAACTCGCAAGAGATGGGTAGTGGAATGGGCTTAATGCTTACTCGTCAGCTGGTACAGAAATTAGGCGGAAAACTTTCTTTTGAGAGTGAGGAAGGCAGAGGTACAACCTTTATCCTGACCTTGCCGTTAGGAAAGAAGGCGTCTATGAGAACCCCTGTCGAAACTTCGGTAGCAAAGTTACCTAAATTAGCTGCTTCGGCTGACAAGGATTCAAGTGCAAGGAATCTTTCCGAATATCCTGCAAGTTTGGATGAAGCAAAGGAGGGGAACAGCCGCATCTGCGACACAATCCTTTTTGTAGACGACAACGAAGACCTCCGCCAATATATCAGCATGGCATTTAGTGAAACCTATCACATGGTATGTGTAGAGAGTGGAGAGAAAGCATTGGCATATTTGCAGGAAAATGGGGCATGCGATTTGGTTGTATCCGATTTGATGATGCCTGATATGCAAGGCGACGAACTATGTCGTCGCATCAAGAGTAACAACGACACATCATGGCTGCCTGTTATCATCCTGACGGCAAAAGCCGGTCGCGAGTTTATGATAGAGGGACTTGGATGGGGAGCAGATGATTACATCACTAAGCCTTTTGACCTGAGTATTCTTGCCAGCAAGATTGACAGCATGCTGAAGAATCGTCGCAGGTTGAGTAAATATTACATGGAGCAGGCTCTTGCACTGGTTCGGGGCAATCAGCCCACAAACCAACCGTCTGCAGTATTGGAGGAAGGGATTGATACAATAGCTGGAGAGGAAGTGAATGCAGAGCTCCAGACTCGTGAAATTGATGCTACCGATCAAGCCTTCGTTGCAAAAGCAACGCGGCTGGTAATGGAACACCTGAGAGATACTAATTTTTGCATTGATGATTTATGTCGGGAAATGGCGATGAGCCGCACTCTCTTCTACGGAAAGTTAAAGACCTTGACAGGACAGGCTCCACAAGACTTTGTTCGCATGATACGTTTAGAACAGGCTGCCGTATTTCTCAAACAGGGCGATACCGTACTTGATGTGTCGGTAAAAACAGGGTTTGTAAATGTAAAGTATTTCAGCACGGTGTTCAAGAAGTATTTTGGAATGCCTCCCAGCAAATATCCACCGACAGATAAATAACCCTATACTCACAAACACCTAAAAACCAACCAATTAGATAAATGATAGGTTTCAAACATGACGATTTGTCAGATTTGAAACCTATTATTGTCAATACTCAAACCCTCATTCTTTCTTTATTCTATACTTTTGCATCCGAGTTTGGTGACAGGCTCGCTTGTAACGGCAAATACAATATTAACTATAAAACCTAACGAAGAATGAAGAGTATTAGTTTAAAGCTATGCCTGACGTTGTTTGGCATATTCATTTGTTTCTTACGTTGTGAAACGGAGGCTGCATCGCTATCTTCCATGACCCATGTAGATGAAACCTTCCCTACAGCCATTAAATGGAACAAAGATGTAGTTGGGTGGAATTTGGGCAACGCATTTGAGTGTTCTGCTCCGGGACAGGATGGTGAGTCTATGCAGATTGGCAACCCCGATGGTGCCATCAAGGCAGAGACGGCTTGGGGTAACCCTGTTGTTACCAAAAAGATGATAGCCTCTGTGAAGAAAGCAGGATTCAATGCCATTCGCATTCCCATACGTTGGCATTGTCATATTACCAATGCACAGGCTATGAGTATCGACAAGGCCTGGATGGCACGTATCAAAGAGGTGGTGGGCTGGTGTCTTGACAACGACTTGAAGGTTATCATCAATGTGCATCACGAGAAATGGCTCGAAGGTCGTCCTACCTATCGTTATAAGGAAGAAAATTGTCAGAAGCTTGCTCTTCTTTGGATGAACATTGCTTCTGAGTTTCAAGCGTACGACTACCGACTGGCTTTTGCGGGAACCAACGAAGTTCACCTCAAGGATAACTGGAATGCACCTACTGCCGAGAATCTGGAAGTACAGAATGCCTACAACCAAACTTTTGTTGATGTGGTTCGAGCCACAGGAGGCAATAATATCAGGCGGCATCTCATCGTGCAAACCTATGTATGCAATCCACTGTATGGAATCAATAATGGTGATTTCATCGTACCTAAAGATGTAGCACAGAATGGCAACAACTATATGAGTGTTGAATTTCACTATTACCAACCTTGGGAGTATGCAGGTGGTATCAAGTATTATTTCTGGGGAACGGCCTACAAGCAATATGGCGACATTCCTGATAGCAATGAACAGACATTGACGGACTTCTTCAACAAAGTATCAGAAACATGGAGCCGTCAGGGATTGGGAATTGTGATAGGCGAATGGGGCGTGTCAGACCATTATACAGCAAAAAACATGGAACTGATACATGAAAACATGACCTATTATTGTCGGTTTATGGTGACAGAAGCTCGCAAACGAGGTTTTTCGACCTTTGTATGGGACAATAACAGTTTTGGCTGCGGGCAGGACAAATATGGTATTTTCGACCGGTTTAAAAGCATGCAGGTCAAGACCCCTTGGATTTTGAATGGAATTATTCATTAAACAAAACAATATCTGTGATGAAAAAGAAAACAATACTTATCGGCCTGCTTGGAGCAGGCCTCATGTGTACCCCTTCGATTGCAGTAATGGCTGCACAGGCGAGTGGGTCCTCTTTCAACGTAGCTCCTCAGCAGACGCAAGGCTTGAAGGGAACCGTAGTGGATGCCACTGGCGAAACATTGATAGGTGCCAGTGTCAAGGTGGTTGGTACAACCGTTGCAACGGTTACTGATTTGGATGGCAACTTTACGATTGTTTGCCAGCCTGGCACCATGCTCGAAATTAGCTATGTAGGCTATCAAACCGTGCAGGTAAAAGCCGTCAATGGCATGAAGGTTACCATGAAGGAAGACGGACAGTCGCTCAACGAGGTGGTTGTTACAGCCCTTGGTATCAAACGCGAAAGGAAGGCACTTGGTTATGGACTCTCAGAAGTAAAGGGCGAGGAGCTCACCAAGGCTAAGGAAACAAATGTCATCAATTCGCTTTCTGGTAAGGTGGCAGGCCTCGTTGTTCAGAATACGGCAGGTGGTGCTTCCGGCTCTACGCGTGTCCTTCTTCGTGGTAACACGGAAATGGCAGGCAATAACCAACCTCTTTATGTAGTGGATGGAGTGCCTTTGGACAACACCAATTTCGGTAGTGCAGGTGAAGCGGGTGGCTATGATTTAGGTGATGGAATATCTGCCATCAACCCCGACGACATCGAAACGATGACGGTATTGAAAGGTCCTGCAGCCTCTGCGCTGTATGGTAGTCGTGCTTCACATGGCGTAATCTTGATTACAACAAAAAAGGCAGAGAAGGACAAGATCAGCGTAGAATACAATGGTTCATTTACCTTCGATACCCAATTGGCCAAATGGAACGAGATACAAGAGGTTTACGGTATGGGTTATGGAGGTAAACTGCCCACTTCCAGTACTTCGGGAACCAACTCAAGTTGGGGTCCTAAGGCCGACGATTTCGTATACAAGTACTTTGATGGCAAGGAGCATGCCTTTATGATGCACCCTAACAATGCTTCTGACTTTTTCCGTACAGGTTTCACCACTCAGAATTCTGCCATTCTCTCTGTCAATTCAGGAAAAACGGGTATGCGCTTCTCCTTAACCGATATGCGCAATAGGGACATCTTGCCCAACACAAATATGAACCGTGACAACTTCAATCTTCGTGTCAACACATCGGCAGGCCCAGTAGATTTTGACTTTAGCGCAAACTACACACGAGAGAAAGTGAAGAACCGTCCTGCATTAGGTGACTCACAAAGCAACGTGGGCAAGAACCTGATGACTTTGGCAGGCACTTACAATCAGGCTTGGCTCAAAAACTATGAAGATGCAAATGGCAACTATCAGAACTGGAACGGTAACGACCAATATAACAAAAACCCATACTGGGATCTTTATAAAAACAGCAACACCTCTAACAAAGATGTTTTCCGTTTCACGGGTAAGGCTATCTGGAACATCGACGAGCATCTGAAGTTGCAGGGCACCATTGGTACCGATATCAACAGCATGGTATTTCAAGACTACATTGCCAAGACTACACCTGGCACACCGGCAGGCAAACTTGTTGATCAAATCTTCAACAATCGTACGCTGAATGCAGAAATTCTTGCGCTCTACAGCAATTCTTGGGGCGATTTTGATGTCAATGCTACCGCAGGTGGAAACATCTTCAAGGTGAACAATAAGACCACTATCAATACTGGTCTCAATCAGCAGATGGATGGCATCCATAACATTATGAACTATCAGGAACAGAATGTTCGTGAGAGCATGTACAGAAAGCAGATCAGCTCACTCTATGCCAGTGCCAGCATCGGTTACAAGCATACCTATTACCTGGAGGGTACCATCCGTGGCGACAAGTCATCGACACTTCCCGTACACAATAACACCTATATATATCCTTCTATATCCGGTAGCTTCGTATTCTCAGAATTTATCAAAAACAAGAAAATCATCAACTATGGTAAGTTGCGTGCATCGTGGGCCAAGGTAGGTAGCGATACCGATCCATACCAACTGGCACTCACCTATGCTACGGGTAAATACAGTTATGCAGGCCATACTATTGGTATGATTAGCAACTCTACTCAGCCCAATAAGGATTTGAAACCTACTATGACAGATTCTTATGAGTTAGGTTTGGAGATGAAATTCTTTGGCGGCCGAATGGGATTAGACGTAGCTTACTATAACCAAAACTCAAAGAACCAGATTTTGGCTCTGGCATCTACAACTACGTCAGGGTATGCTTACCGTCTGGTTAATGCGGGTGAAATACAAAACCAAGGTGTTGAGATTATGCTCAATGGTCGTGTGCTTCAAATCAAGGACTTTAGTTGGGACATGGGTGTCAACTTCTCCAAGAACTCCAATAAGGTGAAGGCACTTGTAGATGGCATGGACTATTTTGAGCTGGCAAAAGCTACATGGTGTGGCGTATCGGTAGGTGCTCAGGTTGGTGAAGACTATGGTGCCATTCGCGGCAAGGATTTCAAGCGTACGCCTGATGGCCAGGTCATCATTGATGCCACAAGCGGTCTTCCATTGGTTGACCAGACTATCAAGACCATAGGAAACTCTTCTTGGGACTGGACGGGAGGATTCTATTCTACTTTCTCTTACAAGAATTTCCGTCTCTCTGCATCATTTGACGTAAAAGTAGGTGCCGACATTTATTCTATGTCTATGAACTCAGCCTACAAAACAGGAAAGGCAATCCAAACATTGGCAGGCCGTGATGCATGGTATGCTTCAGAAGAGGCTCGAGAGGCTGCAGGCATGACCGATAGCCAGTGGCGTGCAGCAGGCAACTGCAAAGGCTATATAGCCGAAGGTGTGATTGACAACGGTGATGGCACTTATCGTAAGAACGACATTCCTGTGAATCCGGAGATCTATTGGAAGGCGATAGCTAACAACGTGCAGAGCGCTTTCGTTTACGACAACTCTTATGTAAAGTGCCGTGAGATAACATTTGGCTATACCTTCCCAGAACGTATGCTTGGCAAATGGGCTAAGGGTTTGAATGTATCGTTTGTAGCACGCAACCCCTTCATTGTCTGGAAGAATATTCCCAATATCGACCCTGACTCTAGTTACAACACATCGGGCCTTGGCTTGGAGTATGGTTCACTGCCTTCACGAAAGAGTTATGGTATCAATGTAAATATGAAATTCTAATCTTAGGTTGTAACTGCAATAACAATTCTAACTCATAAATTATACTGCAAAATGAATACTATTTTTAAGAAATATATAGGAACAAGGTGTCTCTCTATCGCTATACTGTGGATAGCTGCCATTTGCGCCACGACTTCTTGCTCTGACGAAATGATGGAGCGCACCAATACCGACAATACCAAGGTGAGCGAGTTGGACCCTAATGCACAATTGACAACTGCTTTATTGCAGACCTATGGCGATTTTAGTTTGATGGATACCTACCGCAACTATATCACGGGATTCAATCAGCACTTTGCCGGTGGATGGAACGTAACCAACTATGCAGGTTCCGTACATCATGAAGATGATCAGACCCGACGTATTTGGGACCGCTATTATGAACTGGCTATCAAAAACCTGGTAGATGCCATCTACAAATCAGAAGACAAGGCAAATGTAAATGCTGCCCTTCGTATTCATCGTGTTTATATTTTGTCGGTGTTGGCCGATACTTATGGCGATATTCCTGCACAAGAGGCAGGTTTAGGCTATATAGCTGGTATCGCAACGCCTAAATACGACACGATAGAGGATGTTTATAATCTGTTCTTTACAGAGCTGGACGCTTGCGAACAGCAACTGGGCACAGGCTCTGACATCATCAGCGGTGACGTTACCAGTCTGGGGGGCGATGTTACAAAGTGGAAGAAATATGCCAACGCCCTTCGCATGCGTTATGCCATGCGCATTTCAGATATAAATCCAACGAGGGCGCAACAGGAGTTTGAGAAGGCCCTTAACAGTGAAGGTGGCTATATCGCTTCTGCTTCTGATGATGCTTACATCAAATATGCAGATTCACCTTATACCTATTATGAAGGTGCCAACGACTACGACTTCCGCACCAATGCCTTGTGTTCAATACTCTATGGGCAAGATCCATCATCCCCCACCTTTATCTGCTCCACCCTGTTCTATCAGTTGCAGAATACGAATGACCCTCGTCTCTATCGTATCTGCCGTCACTACTATAACATCAAACGCAGTCAGGTCAAACCCGACAAGGAGCAAAACATTGACCTTACCGACGAGGTGCTTGCTTATTTCGAGCGTAAGGGTATTGGCGAGGAGCCTTGTAATGTGGGAGCTGCTTGGTATGAAAACTGGATGAATGTGGCAGAAACCAGTGAGTTTCCCACATTGGCAACATTGGCTGCCCAAGATGCCAATATCTATGGTGATAAGGATTATCGTGCTCGTATGATGCGTCCGTTTTTGAATATTGATTTCGAAATGCCGTCTTGCCCTGGCATCCTCATCACATCGGCAGAAGTCTATTTCCTTATGGCAGAGGCAAAGACCAAGGGCTGGAATGTGCAAGGCGATGCCGAGAGCCTTTATGAGGCAGGTGTGAGGGCTTCGATGCAGATGCTCAATGACTATTATCTCACCTCTAACAAGATTACAGAGGCCGAAATTAATACTTTCATTGCCAATAATCCACTGGGCACCAACCCTAAGGAAACCATTAATACCCAGGCATGGATTCTCCACATGATGAATCCGTCTGAAGCATGGGCCAATATGCGGCGGTCTGATTATCCAGCCATAGTAGATCGTAGCCGATTGGAAACATTCCCAGGCGACGGATTCGTCTATGACGACCCAGACCTCTCTATGCCTACACGCTTGCGCTATCCGGAATTGGAAAGCCAGTATAATAGTGTCAACTACAAAGCTGCCATTGAACGCATGGGCGGTACAGATGATTGGCACAAGCGCCTCTGGTGGGACAAGGCTGATGTGCATGTGCAGAGTGTCTTCGCTCCTCCCTACGGTAAGGGATATATCAAGTGATCAAATAAACATGAATCAAGAGAATATGAATAGAGGCTAAAACCTTTTTAAATAAACGATAAGATGAAAAAGATGATGAATCTAAATAAAGGTAAGATATTGAAGGCATTGACTATGCTTATAGCTATGAGCTTTGTTTTCACAGGCACCGCAACCATGTCTTCTTGCGCTTCCGACGATAGTCCATACTTTACGGTAACAGAGGATGATGACCCTCGAATCCTGAACACCGACTTGGCCGATCAGACAATAGACCGCAAGACCAATTTAAAGATTGAAATCAAGGTAACTCCCGTTCACTACACCACAGTGACATGGTTGTTGGATGATGTGCAGATTGCAGAGGGACTTGTTATCGACCAGACACTGCCCATAGGCACGCATACCTTGAAGGTGGTGGCTACAACAACAAAGGGCAAGACAACCTCACGTACACTCAATATTACGGTAACACCGGCAGCAGAAGATCCTGCCCTCGGCACTAATTCCATAGAATTGTGGGTAGCACCGGGTGCTACTACCACTATCCATCGATGCAGCAATCTGGGTACCATAACCAAGGTGCTTGTCGACAACCAAGAGGTAGCCTTCGAGATTCTTGAAGAGGGCACAGCCTTGCAACTTACGGCTCCAGCCGATTTGCCCAATGGCGATTATGCCATCACTCTGTGTGACAATGAAGGCAACCAATTCCCTGGCGGCACTATTAAGGTAACTACAGAACCAAGACCCAGTATGGAGGATACTCTTTGGGAAGGCCATCACTATGTATCATGGGATTTGTCCGACAGCAGTCCCAATAAAGTGTTCAACCTTATCACCACAGAGCAGGTGGCCAAGTGGAAGGCTGGGCAGACCCTTCGTGTTTATTGCTCGCAAAATGAGGATGATAGCTATCATCAAATCAAGCTTGCTACCACATGGTGGACGGATTTGACTGCTGTCTACGAATTTGCCAATGGCAATGTTGTTGAACTGGAATTAACGCAGGAAACACTCGATTTGCTGAAAGAGCAGGCTGGCTTTATTTGTGTGGGTCATGGCTATTATGTAGATAAGGTAACTATCGAGTAATTCTATAAATCGTAAAATTATGAAGAAAATATTTATTTCCATTTCTATGATGATGATGGCTTATGCTCTTCAGGCAAACACCCCCGCTTCAACCCCTGTTATCAAAAGCGATGCCAAGATTGAGGCGCAGGTGGAGAAGACGTTAGCCAAATTGACACTGGAGGAGAAGATAGGCCAGATGATGGAGTTGGTAACCGACCTTTTCGGTGCCAATGACGATAAAGGTGTATTTTATATAGATGAGAAGAAAACAGATTCCCTTTTCTCACGCTATAAGATAGGTTCTATCCTTAATGCTCCTAACACCTGTGCTCCAACGGCTGAGCAATGGGAAAAATACATTGCGCAGATACAGAAAATCTCGATGAAGCGCATGGGTATTCCTTGTGTGTTTGGCCTTGACCAAAACCATGGCTCTACCTATACACAAGGGGGTACACTCTTCCCACAAAACATCAATGTGGCAGCTACCTTTAATCGTGAGATAGCACGCCGGTCAGCTGAAGCCACTGCCTATGAAACCCGTGCCGTAAGCGTACCATGGACTTACAGTCCTACAGTAGACCTGGGACGTGATGCGCGCTGGCCTCGAATCTGGGAGAATTTTGGTGAGGACACTTATCTCAACGCAGAGATGGGCAAAGCTATGGTTCTTGGTTTTCAGGGCGAGGATCCTAACCACATTGACCAGCAGCACATCGCAACATCCATGAAGCATTTTATGGGCTATGGTGTGCCTTGGACAGGTAAAGACCGCACCCCAGCCTATATATCCCCTTCTGACCTGCGCGAGAAGCATTTCGCTCCATTTCTGGCGGGTATTCAGGCAGGAGCTCTTACCGTAATGGTCAACTCCGCATCAGTTAATGGCATGCCTATGCATGCCAATAAGGACATTCTCACAGGTTGGCTCAAAGAAGAGACTGGATGGGATGGTGTATTGATTACCGACTGGGCAGATATCAATAATCTTTATACACGCGAGATGGTTGCTAAGGATAAAAAGGATGCCCTCCGTATAGCCATTAATGCGGGTATCGATATGATTATGGAACCCTATTCAGCTGATGCCTGTGGTTATCTCATCGAATTGGTGAACGAGGGTAAGATACCTATGAGCCGCATTGATGATGCTTGTCGACGGGTGCTCCGCATGAAATACCGTCTGGACCTCTTCAACAATCCTACGCAGAAATTAAAGGATTATCCGAAATTCGGTGGTGAGGAATTTGCAAAGTTGGCACTGGAGGGCGCTACTGAAAGTATGGTTCTTTTGAAGAACGAGGGGAATATATTGCCCTTGCACGCAGGTAAGAAAATTCTGCTGACAGGACCTAACGCCAACCAAATGCGTTGTCTGAATGGAGGATGGAGCTATACCTGGCAAGGACATCGTACAGATGAGTTCGCAAACAAGTACAATACCATCTACGAAGCATTCTGCAATACTTTTGGCAAGGAGAATGTCATCTTGCAACAGGGTGTTACCTATAACGAGAAGGGGAAATACTGGGAGGAGAATGAGCCTGATATCATGCGTGCGGTAGCTGCAGCCAAGGATGTAGATGTGATTGTTGCTTGTATCGGTGAAAATTCTTATACAGAAACACCCGGTAATCTTACTGACTTATGGCTCTCTGACAACCAGCGCAACTTGGTAAAGGCACTCGCTCAAACAGGCAAGCCTATCATTCTTGTTCTGAATGAGGGACGTCCTCGTCTCATCGCTGATATAGAACCGCTGGCAAAAGGTGTTATCGACATATTCCTGCCCGGCAACTATGGCGGAGATGCCTTGGCTGACCTAATATCAGGCAAACAGAACTTCTCGGGTAAGATGCCCTATACTTATCCTAAGGAAATAAATTCCCTTGCCAACTACGATTTCAAAAAGAGTGAGGAAGTTGAAACCATGGAGGGGGCTTATGATTACAATGCCAAGATTACGCAGCAGTGGGGTTTTGGTCAGGGCTTGAGCTATACCTCTTATCAATACAACAATCTTAAGGTAGACAAGGCATCATTTCGTCACAACGACATTCTCCGAGTTTCGGTTGATGTCAAAAACACGGGCAAAATGGCAGGCAAGGAAAGCGTGCTTCTCTATAGCAGCGACCTGATAGCCAGTATGGTGCCCGACGGCCGTCGCCTCCGAGCATTTGAAAAGGTGGCCCTTCAGCCGGGAGAGAGTAAGACGGTAACCTTTGAACTTAGGGCAAAAGATCTGGCTTTTGTAGGCTATGATGGCAAATGGGTTCTGGAAGAGGGCGACTTCAAACTGATGGTTGCCAATCAATCTGCCAACATTCATTGTGTAGACACTTACAAGTGGCAACAAGCCAATAAATAATATAGTTGTTTACAAACCGTGTACAAAAGATTATGCTCAGCGATGGTACAACCTTGGTGGTTGCAGCCTATCGCTGAGCATATACTTCTTTTTAACAGGAATATTTATTGTTGTTGCAGTATCTGTACGGGTCCTAACAGGCCTGAAGGCTGCAAGGCAGAGGTACTGCGGAAAGCTCCATTATAGGAAGCCCATGTATATTTCTTTGCTATTCCCCGTTGCTTGTCGCCAATGACACGATTCACCCACAAGTTCACTACCTTTATCTCCAGCAGGTTGTCTTGCTGCTTGAGGGCTTCGGTAATATCTATGGTGTAAGGCGCCTTCCAAAGGGTTCCAATGTACTGCCCGTTGAGCCGCACTTCCGCCATGCAACCCACTCGGCCTAAGTCAAGCTTATAGCGACTCTTGCCATCCAAATGTTGAGACACGGAGAATTGCTTTGTATAGGTGGCCGTACCTGAAAAATAACGGATATGCTCGTCAGAGAACTCTGTATAGGACTTCAGCTTATCCACGGTTACTTCCTCGGGTGTATCCTGCACTTTCCCGAAACGAATGGTCCAATTGTCATTCAAAGCCAATACGGGTGTTTCCATACGTGGAGGTACCGTATAGCTGCTCTCCGAAGTTTTTTCCGCAAACACGATGAAAACCGCCTCATAGGGCTGCAAGTTGAGCTGCACATGCGTATCGCCTCCTTCCATACGATAGCTCACTGCTTCTACCCTACCATCCTCCGCTTGCCAGCATTCCGGACGTCGTCCACTGGTACGGAACGTGAATTCACGGCACAACGGCTCATTCCGGGCGTTAGCTACCCAATAGATGTCAGCGTCGGCTGTATGCCGATGCACCCAACGGACGCTGTCTTGCGGTGCATAGCCCACATCAGGACGCAACTGCAAAGAGGCCAAGGCGGCAGAAATGTCTGTTCCTTCCATCACATTGGTCCTGCCCTTATCCCATATCTCTGCTACCAAGCGCTGCCATTCGGCATTGTCACCCATCAAATTAGGTTGGCATGAGGGTCGTTGCCCCAAGATGGGAGCACCCGCTTTGGCCAATGCCGCCAACTTACGCAGTTCCTCCACCCGCATATAGCTGACATGAGGGTCGATAACCAGAAGGCGGTAGGTCATACCTGACTTTGTGGTGAATACACGCCCATTGAAATCAAAAACATCTATCAGCGACGCAGGATTGACATAGTCGAAACTATACCCCTTAGGTATGGCCGGATGCTGGTGCCCAAACCGTCCGTTTACACTATTGTCGGTACCATAATAGTAAGCGATGTCTGCCACAAAATTACCTTGCTGCAGCATATAACTGCTACGTGCCAGATAATCGGTCCATGCTTTAGCCTGTTCAGCCCAAGTTTCATGCCGGTTAAACCACTGTCCATAGATAGCCAGCGCCAAGCCGGGCTTCTTGTCGTCAACAGGCTGATGGGCACTTTCATGAATAACAAAACGGTTGAGTCCGCATCCCATCATATAGTCAGCTATCGGCTTCAGATTACCAGGATAAAAGGTGTAACATGTCTCCTGTCTGCCATCAGCCGTGAACGCCTCTCCAGCCACGTAACGCTTTCCATAAATATGCGCAGTAGAAGCCGACTCGCGCAAGTCGCATTCATACATACTCAAATCAGCCCTTTGCTCCGCCCACATGGCACCCATAGGAATATCAGCCTTTGCCTTAATGCTGATACCATCTCCCAACATCTGTCGCCCGTTTTCGTGCGATTCGAAATAGGTTTTCATACCATACTTTCCGGCTATGACGGCTGCCTGTCCATAAAGGTTCTCTTCGATCAGTTCACCGATGGTCTGCCGATAGTCGTAGAGAAACTGCTCACTCTGCCGCATACTCCCAACCATCTGCCCCGTGAGAACGGGCAACCAGCCATAGATGCTATAGCCTCTGCGACGTTCGAATTCCTGCGGCAAAGAAGGAGTCCAAGTTTGATTGCTTGCCTCATAACTGTCGATGAGGAAATGGCTCACTCCGTGAGGACCTAACAGACCTCCCGAAGCCTCATCATACATGGCGAGATAGTGTTCAAAGAAGCGTTGCGTGGCAGCCTTGTCTAACTTGTCTACTTCCAAGCCTGTAGACTCAGGTGTGGCTGGTCCGTTCTTCTTACCTATCAATGACCATCCGAAACGATATATTCTCCAGTTTCCGGCAGGAGCTTTCCAGTGCAACACGCCCTGCGCATCTACCTTATCGGTTATATCCACTACATCCGACAAGGCTGGCACCGCTTTCTCTTCTGCGGAAGGATATGCGTCAAGGTCGCCAAAGGAAGTAAAACCAGCCTTTCCTTCGGCAAAGTTAATTCGTTCGGTAGTATACAGCACCCATTCCTGCAGGTTCATAAAACGCACCGCCTTGTTTTTCTTGTCGGTTTCCGGTGTGTTGCAAACCAGGCGGAAACAACGGGCCTTTGTAGTCGGAACATGGCATGTGTGCAGCGAAGTTCCCCCTTGCGGAATGTCACACACCTTACGGAAAACCTTCCCATCGTCAGAAGCTTCCAGCTGATAGAGCACAGGAGCACCCCAACTGTTCCATGTGCTACGCATGCGCCCATCGGCCATGGATAACGCTTTTACGGTGATAGGCTTACGGAAGGTATACTGCACATATAGTTTCCCTTCACTGTCGGGTTCGATACGTACCGACTGTGCAACATCTCCATCTGTCAACCCCTCCAATGTGGGATCACCTTTACTGGCCGTAACGGTGGGTTGCAAAGAGCGAATGTCAATATCCTCCTTGGGCAGTCGCACGGCAATGACAGCTATTTCACGTGCACAGGTATATTTCGTCAGGTCGGCCTCGGGATTGTTCTGAAAGCGTCCGGTTGTGGTATGGATAGGTGGAAGCTGCACGGTTACCTTTCTACCACCCCGCAAACGTAAGCACTGCCATGTTACCTTCTTCATAGCATCTTCCGGCTTCACCCAAGGGCCTCCGGTATTGCTCCAGCCTGGTGAACTGGGAATGGCTACGCTCATACCCAATGAATCCGCCAGATGAAGACTATAGCGAAAACAATCTTTCCAGGCAGGTGTCATATACTTTACACGTTCGGGTACAATGCAGGGAGTGGAAAGTCCGGCATCGAAGAGATGAAATCCTGAAATGCCTACACGGTGCATCCATGTCAAATCCTTATATATTCCTTCTTTCGAGATGTTGCCATGCATCCAATGCCACCACACTTGCGGGCGTGCTTCTTTAGGCGGATGCACAAAATCAGCCTGTAGCAACTGTGTGGTTTGGGCTAATGCAGGAGGCATGTACAGGAACAGACCCATACATGCCATGTTACGTAAACTATATTTCATGGTGTTGTATATAATGTGATAAAACGTTTAACTCCTTCGCGAATGGAACGCAAGCCAATCTGAGAGGGATCCACCTCACGGATGGGAATCCAAAACGCTTCGGCAGCGTCATCGGCAGCATGCAAGGCTTCTACATCGCGCACATGGCAGCGAAAGAACATGTCGAGCGTGGGAATATCGATGCCACTATAGTTATAGCAGTTGGGAATACTGAAGAGGTATTGGCATTGCGTCACCTCTAAGCCCGTTTCTTCCATCACCTCTCTGACAACCCCCTCTTCGGCTGTTTCATAAGCATCGGCAAACCCTCCTGGCATGTCCAATGTTCCCTTGGCGGGTTCTCGATTGCGACGGGTTACCAAGAGCTCCTCCCGCTCATTGATGATAAGCGCCACATTGGCAGCACTTGCATTCATAAAATACTCAAAGCCACAAGCTTCACACCGCAAGCTCTTTTCAGAGGTCGGTACAAAATGCGGACTGCCACAAACAGGACAATATTTGAAACGTTCTATGCTGTTCATACACAATTCATTATTAGCATTCCCTTTTGTTTACCAATCGTCGGTACGGAAGGGTGAGAGGGGCAAATAGGCAGAATTAAACACATTGCCGTTCTGCCAGTTACGGAAACAATAACGCACGGCAACAGGCTTTTTCACCTGCGGACAGGTCATCCATACCATGTTCAAGCCTTTAGGATGGGCTGTAGCAGGATGGAACACACGGTCTTCGCCAGCCACCTCAAAGCCCTCAAGCGTACAATTCTGCAAGACAGTGAAGCCTTTATACATGTTGCGAAGGGTGACATAGCAGGTATCGTTCGAGATCGTGTGCTTCTCATAGGAAGGACTCTCGCAAAGCAACTTCTTGAATCCGTATTGCTTATTCAATACCTGATAGGCCAGTCGGTCGCCCACCTGTTTCTTTTGCGCAGGATGAATCTGCTTTGTTTCCCATGGGTACACCAAATCTTGCGTACATACGATACCCACATTGGGAAGCGATTGGGAGGCCTTCATCTGCTGCTCAATGAGTCGTCCGCGATGGTCGCCTTCTGGACTGTCGAAATAATAATACGGTGTGACCTGGGTTATGTAGAACGGCAGCTGTCCCAAACCGAAGTCTCGGCGCCATTGCTCTATCAGCAGTTTGAGTCGTTCGGCATAATGCACATGGCCATCGCCCACGTTGGAGCAACCTTGGTAGTAGAGGATTCCCTTCACCGTGTAGTTGAGAATAGGATGGAAGGTGGCATTGCCCCATACCAACGGCCATTGCCAATTGTACTGATACCGTTTCTTCATCCCTTCCTCATCCAAGGGCTCATCGGTATAGGTCTTCAGGTTGTCGTAATCCAACCAAGCCTCCACACGCGACCCGCCTTTCACGGCAATAATAATACCAATGGGAATATCGAGTGCCCTGTTCAGGTTTTGCGCGAAGTAATACCCTACAGCGGAAAAGGACCCTATGGTGTTGGGCGACGCTACCTGCCATTTACATTTGACATCATCCTGCGGCTTTATATTTCTTACCATGGGCAAGGTGCAGAAATGTACACCCTTGTACTGCCGGGCATTGACCATCTCGTCATTGTAGCCTTCCGTCGGACACTGGTGATAACCCGACATGGGCATCTCCATGTTGCTCTGTCCGCCACCAACCCATACTTCACCGGAGAGTACATTCTTGATGGTTGTTTGTTCACCATCGTCAAAGGTAATGGAAAGCGGGGTATAGCTGGCAGCCGGGGTGGCAACCTTTACCATCCACTTCCCTTGTTCGTCAGCAACAGTCTGGTATTTTTTGTCTGACCAAGAAACGGTGACTTTTACAGTTTTACCGGGGTCAGCCCATCCCCACAATCGTGCATCGGAAAGTTGTTGAAGAATCATGTTGTCGCCCACCATGTGGTGAAGCCGTACCTTTCCATGGACTGTCAGACAGGTACATAAAAGCAATAATACACTGGTTAAATACTGATACATGGTACAAAAATTTGGTTATTTCGCACAAAGATACAAAAAAAAAGAATACCATTTCCTTTTTATAGGAAAAATCTACATGCTAAAAGTTTTAAGGCCCGTTTTCAGAGAAGATATACTTACTTGCCCCAAGAAGATATACTTACTTGTCTGGAGAAGATATACTTACTTGCCTAGAGAAGTATATCTTCTCTGAAAAGTAAGTAGTA